>JAXDCR010000127.1:0-12403 GCA_034677845.1 Bacteroidales bacterium
CGGATATCATGCCGAATATTCGGGTATGAAATTCGGCATGTTCTTTGTCGGTGAATACCTTGGCATCACCCTGGTATCTGCCTTTATTGTCACCCTGTTCTTCGGAGGGTGGCTGGGACCTCCATTCCTGCCCCCCGTAATATGGTTCCTCCTTAAGACCGCCTGTTTTATAGCATTTTTCATACTTGTCAGGGCATCCCTGCCAAGGCCCCGGTATGATCAGCTGATGAAACTCGGATGGAAATACTTGCTGCCCCTGGTGCTGTTGAATGTCATGGTCACCGGAGGGTTGCTGCTGTATGTAAACGCTTAGTTTGACTGTCATATGTTCAGCATTTTAAGAAGCATAGGATTGACATTCATGCATGCCTTTCGCAGGCGCGAGACGGTGCAATATCCTGACGTGCTTCCTTACCTTCCGCCGCGGTACAGGGGAAGGATCGTTCTGACGAAAGACCCGGACGGAAAAGAAAGATGCGTTGCCTGCAACCTTTGTGCCGCTGCCTGTCCCGTTGACTGCATTGCCCTGCAGGCTGCGGAGGATGAAGAGGGAAGAAGATACCCCTCCTTTTTCAGAATCAACTTTTCACGTTGCATATTCTGCGGCTTCTGCGAGGAAGCCTGTCCCACCTACGCCATACAGCTTACCCCGGATTTTGAAATGGCAGAGTATGACAGGCAGAACCTCGTGTATGAGAAACAGCACCTGCTGATCAACGGACAAGGCAAATACCCCGGATATAACTTTTACAGGGTGGCAGGCGTGGATATGGGGGTCAAGGAAAAGGGCACGGGAGACAACGAAGAACCGCCAGTAGATTTGAAAAGTATATTGCCATGACTGAAAGACAAGAAGGATGAACGCCATGTATCTTATAGCAGCAGCGGTTGCGCTGGTTTCAACGGTGCTTGCCGTTTCACGGAAGAACGCCGTGCATGCCCTGTTGTTCCTGATCCTTTCACTGCTTTCTGTTGCCGTTGTCTTTTATATGACGGGTGCACCCTTCATAGCTGCCCTCGAGGTGATCATCTATGCGGGCGCCATCATGGTGCTTTTCGTGTTCGTGGTGATGATGATGAACGAGGCATCGGCGGGCAGGAAGGATGCCCTTACGATCCGGCCGGGCATGCTGGTGCTGCCGGCCTCGCTGGCAGCCATACTGCTGGCGGATTTTGTTGTATTGCTGTCAAAATCTGCTTCTCTGCGGGAGACCGCTCAGTCGGTCGTGCCACCTTATGCTGTGGGTGCCTCCCTGTTCACGACATACGTCCTGGGAGTCGAAATCGCAGCTTTCCTTCTGCTGACAGGAATTGTGGGAGCGCACCACCTGGGGCGTCAGAAGCACAAGTCACGTCACCGTTTTCTGCTGGAAAACAACACCGAGGGAGAGAGCCATACAGCTCACCAGGGAAGTATCTTCAACGGTACACAGGAAAAATAATAAACTAATGATTTACCTGAAATAACATGACAACCGTTCCCCTCAACCTTCAGATGATCCTGGCAGCAGCCCTGTTTGTGACGGGACTCGCAGGAGTGCTTATCAGGAGGAACCTTATCTTCATCCTGATGTCAGTTGAGGTAATGCTCAACGGGGCGGGACTGGCATTCGTCATTGCAGGGTCGCGCTGGGCGCAGGTTGAGGGACAGGTGATGTTCATCTTCATCCTGACGGTGGCGGCAGCTGAAGTTTCAGTTGGCCTTGCCCTTATCCTTCAGGTTTATAAGCATTTCAAAACACTCGATGTGGAACAGCTCAGGGAACTTCATGATGAGCCGTCACCTCATGATAAAGCCGGAACGGATCATGCAGGATCCGTTGTGCATAATGTCATTTGATAATATGGAACTGATGCTGACCATAATCATTGCGATGCCCTTCGCAGGGTTCCTGATCCTGGCACTTGCGGGAAGAAGGATGCCCCGACGGCTGGTGGCTTTTATCGGTGCCGGCTTTGTCAGCTTCTCGGCCGTCCTTGCCATCATCACTGCCATTCAATTCCTTCCCGAAGCCAGGCAGGGGGGATCGCTGTCGGTGACACTCTGGCATTGGCTGAATATACCGGGATTTTATGCCGACATTGGTCTTAAGGCAGATTCTCTAAGCCTCGTGTTTGTTTTTGTCATCACGTTTGTGGGTGCGCTCATCCATATTTACTCAGTTGAATTCATGGAAGGCGAGGAGGGCTTTTCGCGCTTTTTCGCATACATGAACCTCTTTGTGGGTTCCATGCTCATGCTGGTGCTTGCTGATAACCTGTTGCTGCTGTATCTTGGCTGGGAAGGCGTCGGCCTCTGCAGCTACCTTCTCATCGGATTCTGGTACAAGGACCCGGCCAACGGATACGCTGCCCGAAAGGCTTTCATCGTCACCCGGGTGGGTGATACAGCTATGATCATCGGACTGTTCCTGCTGTATATTCATTTCGGCACCCTGAATATTGAATCTCTCATGCATCAGGCGTCTCTGAAGTGGGCAGGAGGTTCTTCCCTGGCTCTCATCACGGCATTTCTGCTGCTGGGCGGGGCCGTCGGCAAATCCGCGCAGCTGCCGCTGCAGACCTGGCTGCCGGATGCCATGGCAGGGCCTTCACCGGTGAGCGCCCTCATACATGCGGCCACCATGGTCACGGCAGGCGTGTACCTGATAGCCCGGCATCACGTGCTCTTCAGTCTGGCTCCTGCGGCACAGGCAACGGTGGCCGTCATCGGGGCACTAACATTGCTGATAGCCGGCTTCAGCGCACTGACACAGCATGACCTTAAAAGGGTGCTTGCCTATTCGACCATCAGCCAGATCGGTTACATGTTCCTCGCTCTCGGAGTGGGGGCCTGGTCGGCCGCCATCTTTCATTTTATGATACATGCCTTTTTCAAAGCGTTGCTGTTCCTTGCCGCCGGCAGCGTCATACTGCTTCTGCATGAGGAACATGACATGTTCAGGATGGGAGGCCTGCGAAAACGCATGCCTGCATTGTTCATCGTTTTTCTGACCGGGGCAGCCTCGCTGAGTGCACTTCCCCTTGTGACGGCGGGGTTTTACAGCAAGGACCAGATCCTGTGGCTGGCCTGGTCGTCCGGCACTTCCGGACACTGGCTGTGGCTTGCCGGCATCACAGGAGCCCTGATCACCTCGCTCTACAGCTTCAGGATGGTCTTCATCACATTCTTTGGTGAAGTGAGAACAGAACCATCAAGACAACCCGGAAAGCTGATGATGGTGCCGATGACTGTACTGGCATTGCTGTCATTTGCGGGAGGATTCATCGAGCTTCCTGAAAACATGGGTCACCTGCAGCTGTTCTCGGATGCGACACGGCATGTGCTTCCCCCGGCAGTTGCAGGTGATCACGGCGCTCCCTCCGAAACATTGTTGCAGCTTGTTTCGGCACTGGTATCGCTTGGCGGGGTCTTTCTGGCATACCTGCTGTATGCCAGAAGTTCCCTTGCCATCTCTTCCCCCTGGCTGAAGAGGGTGCAGGATTTCTTACACAGGGGATGGGGGTTTGACTGGCTGTACGACAGACTCTTTGTAAGACCGGCTGTCTGGCTTTCGGAGGTCAACAGGAACGACGTGGCCGACCTGTGGAACAGAAGTCTTGCTGCCGGCATTGTGCGGATGAACAATGGCCTGAGCAGGCTGCAGAACGGCAGGCTCAGGTGGTACCTGATGGCGCTGGTGGCCGGGGCGGTCCTTGTATTAACTTTTGCAATATACCGATGATGTTGCCATTACTGATACTGATCCTCATCGCCGGAGGTTTCCTTGCATGGCTTGTTGCCAGGCACAATGACCTCCTGGCAAGGCTGACAGCGCTTGCTTCACTGCTGGCTGACCTTGTCATCGTTCTGATGATATGGATGCGGCAGGAAGGGGGAGAGGAAGCCGGCTCCTGGCTGGCAACATACAGCCACCAGTGGATACCCCGATACGGCATCAGTGTGCATCTGGCAGTGGACGGCTTAAGTCTTTTGCTGCTGGTGCTGACATATTTTCTCGGGGCACTGTCGGTACTCATTTCATGGAAGGAAATAAGAGTCAAAACGGGTTTTTTTCATTTCAACCTCCTGTGGATACTGGCAGGCATTACCGGCGTATTTGTTTCCCTCGACATGTTCCTGTTTTATTTCTTCTGGGAACTGATGCTGATCCCCATGTATCTTCTGATCGGGATATGGGGCCACGGAAACCGCCTGTATGCTTCCTATAAATTTTTTATTTATACTCAGGCAAGCGGACTGCTGATGCTGATTGCCATCCTTGCACTTTATTTCATCCACGGCAGAAGCAGCGGGGTTTATACATTCGACTACCTTCATTTGTCGGGCACTGTCATGCCGGCAGGCACCTCATGGCTGCTGATGGCGGGATTTCTGGCCGCCTTTCTTGTCAAGCTTCCCGTGGTGCCACTGCATAACTGGCTTCCCGATGCACATACGGAGGCACCTACCGCCGGAAGTCTGATACTGGCGGGACTGCTGCTAAAGACCGGTGCATACGGGCTGTTGCGCTTTGTGGTGCCTTTGTTCCCTGAAACGGCGGCAGAATTTGCGCCAGCCGCCATGATTCTGGGCATCATTGGCATTCTTTATGGCGCCAAGCTGGCCTTTTCGCAGACTGACCTGAAGCGTCTGGTAGCCTATACGAGCGTGAGCCACATGGGATTCGTCATCTTCGGCATTTTTGCCTTCACATCCATGGCCTTGCAGGGGGTGATGATGCAGATCATCGCGCACGGCATCAGCACCGGGGCGCTGTTCATCCTGGCGGGACAGCTGCAGGAAAGGATCCACACCAGAGACATTGGAAAAATGGGGGGCTTATGGAGCAAAATGCCGGTGATGGGGGCGACGGCACTTGTGTTTTCAATGGCATCACTCGGCCTGCCTGGCCTTGGGAATTTTATTGCTGAGTTCCTCACGCTTGCCGGCAGCTTCCGCGCCAGCATGCTGATGACAGGGCTGGCTTGCTTGGGACTGGTGGCAGCGACGATCTATTCGCTGCGGATCATGCAGAAGATATTCTATGGCGGGGAGAGTACAGCCATGCAGATGCAGGACCTGTCGCTGCGTGAAAAGATTGTATCTGCCTCCCTGGTGGTTGTCATTGTCATCCTGGGTTTGTTCCCCCAGAAGGTGCTGGATACAGCCGGTCCCTCTCTTGACAGAATACTGGATGCAAAATCCCTTAAGGAATCTGTTCTTAACGAGGCAGGCGAACCAATTACTTTTATGAATGAGATACCATGACCGGAAGTGACCTGATAAACCTAATCCCCTTGCTGATACTGGCAGCTGCACCTGTCATCATCATGCTGGCTCTGGCATTCTCGAGGAATCTGGCCGTCATTGCAGGCTTTTCAATTGCGGCACTGGTGGCTGCCCTTGTGTCGTCTTTCATTTTTCCCGCCGGACTGCATGTAACTTATCTGTTTACGGTTGACCGCTTCGGTCTCATCATAATTGTCATGATGATATCTGCCGCATTGCTGACGGCATTGCTTTCATTCGATTACCTGAAGAACAGACAAGGTGAACAGGAGGAATTCTTCATCATACTGTTCACAGCAACCCTGGGCACAGCCATTCTGGCCATCGCCAGCCATTTCGTGACTTTCTTCCTGGGCATCGAGACCCTGAGTGTCTCACTTTATATCCTGGTGGCATACAACAGGGAACAGCCAGCATCACTGGAGGCCGGTATCAAATATCTTGTGCTTGCCTCGGTATCTTCAGCCTTTCTGCTGTTCGGGATGGCACTTATATACCTGCAGACCGGAAACCTGAATTTCCGGGCTATCGCTGATGTATTGGAACCGGCGGTGTCTCATTCCCCTCTCTTTCTGGCAGGCACGGTCCTTATCATGGTTGGGGTCGGGTTCAAACTGGCCCTGGTGCCATTTCACATGTGGACACCGGATGTCTACCAGGGAGCCCCCGCTCCCGTATCCGCTTTCATTGCATCAGCGTCGAAAGGTGCCGTAATGGCTCTTCTGCTCAGGTTTTTCTTTTCCTTAAACGGAGTTCAGCATCAGGCACTGATGCATACAATAGCCACCATTGCCATTCTCTCCATGTTCACAGGTAACCTGCTTGCCATCAGGCAGCAAAACCTCAAACGATTGCTCGCCTATTCCTCCATTGCCAACCTGGGTTACCTGATGATGACCCTTTTCCTCCCTTCTGCTGAAGCCTTCAGGGTTGCGGTGTTTTATCTGGTTGCCTATATGATCTCCGGTACAGGAGCTTTTGGTGTGGTCTCAATCTGTTCTTCAGGTGAACGGGAAGCTGAAAATCTTGACAGCTACAAGGGCTTATTCTGGAAAAGGCCGTGGACAGCACTAACCCTGACCCTCATCATGCTTTCACTTGCCGGTATACCTCTGACAGCCGGTTTCATGGCAAAATTCTATCTTGTTCTGGAAGGCCTGAGGTCTGACATCTGGATTCTCGTGTTTTCGCTCATTATCAGCAGCATCATCAGCCTGTACTATTACCTGAGGGTTATTGCAACCCTCTTTTCAGAAACCGGTGAATCCATGATACCATCTCCCTCTGTGGCCGGCATATTCTTCCTCTCATTTATCATTGCTGCCATACTGCTGCTGGGCATCCTGCCCGGATGGCTGTTTGAAACGGTCACCCGCCTGATTTCCATGTAAAATACAAAACAGGTTGTGCAGTTTGAAAATATAACTTAAATTGGTTTTTGTTTTCTAACCTGCTTATGCCGCATGTCGCACCTTCCCGAACTTATCCGAGACCTGGCGCTTATACTCATTGTCGGGGCCTTCGTCACCCTGCTGTTTAAGAAACTCAGACAGCCGCTTGTGCTGGGTTACATACTGGCAGGATTTCTGGTCGGGCCCCACCTGTCGCTGATTCCCACGGTAACCGACACTTCCAACGTTGAAACTCTGGCAGAAATCGGGGTGATCTTTCTGTTGTTTGCTCTGGGTCTTGAATTCAGTGTTAAAAAACTGATGCGGGTCGGCGGGGCAGCTTCCGTTACTGCCCTCGTTGAGATCGTTTTCATAACCCTGGCAGGATTCATCACAGGCCGTCTTCTCGGGTGGTCAACCATGGACAGCATGTTCCTTGGCGGAATGCTTGCCAGCTCTTCAACCACCATTATCATCCGTGCATTTGAAGAGTTGGGGGTGAAGGCAAAGCATTTTACCTCCATCGTGGTCGGGGTCCTTATCGTGGAAGACATTGTGGTGATCCTTCTCATGGTGTTGCTTTCAACTGTTGCCGTCACCCGTGAATTTGAGGGTACGGGACTTCTGCTGACTATTGCCAGGCTGTTGTTCTTTCTTATCCTGCTGTTCGTCACCGGTATTTACCTGGTGCCGACACTTCTGAAAAAAGGGAAGAAATTGCTTGACGAGGAAACCTTGCTGATACTTGCCATAGGATTATGCCTGGGAATGGTGGTGCTGGCTACAAAAGCCGGTTTTTCAGCGGAGCTTGGCGCATTCCTGATGGGCACCATCCTGGCAGAATCAACGCTCGCAGAAAAAATTGAGCATCTCTTTAAGCCGGTCAAGAACCTCTTTGGTGCCATATTTTTTGTTTCCATAGGCATGCTGATTGATCCCAGGACCATAGTAGAGTATAAATGGGAAGTCATGGGCGTCACCTTGCTTACCATATTGGGTAAACTGGTCAGCACAACCTCCGGCGCACTGATATCGGGACAGACCCTGAAGCAGTCCGTCCAAGTGGGCATGAGCATGGCACAGATCGGTGAATTTGCGTTTATTGTGGCCACCCTGGGACTTTCACTGGGCGTCATAAGCGATTTTCTTTTTCCGGTTGCCGTAGGAGCTTCGGCAATCACGACTTTCATAACACCCTACATGATCCGCAATGCTGACGGCCTCTATGAATGGATTGAAACCAAGCTTCCTCCACGATGGATTAAAGCCCTTAACCTGTACTCCTCCAGTACGCAAACCATACAGACTGAAGTAAGCTGGAAACCGGTGCTTAAATCTTATCTCAGCCTGGTGATTGTCAACAGCATCCTCCTGCTCACCCTTGTGTTTCTTTCTATCAATTTCCTGCATCCGTTTCTGGGTAAGTACCTTGTCAGCCAGGCGCTTCAAAGGGGACTGACACTGATCATCACCCTGGCAGTGATATCACCCTTTTTATGGGGACTGATGGCCAAACCGCCTGATAAAATGGCCTACCGTGAACTCTGGCTCAATAAGAATTACAACCATGGTCCCCTTCTCACTATGGAGTTCCTGCGGGTAATGACGGGCATTCTCCTCATCGGTTTCCTGGTCAATCAGTTGTATTCAACGCTCACTGCCCTTTTAATCGGGGTTCCGCTTATATTTGTCGTGCTTACGATATTTTCGAACCGCATACAAAAATTTTATCATCGCCTGGAGCTCAGGTTTCTGAACAACCTGAATGCAAGAGAAATATATGCAACATCAGCAGGAACCAAAACCGGCAGCCGCACGGAAATTTCATCGTCCATCCCCGGCTTTAATCTGGCGCCATGGGATGCCCACCTGGCAGAACTGGAAGTGCCACAGCAGGCCGCATACCTGGGCAGAACCCTCCAGGAACTTTCCTGGCGGGAGAAATACGGGATAAACATTGCCTATATCAGAAGAGGGGAAAAGATACTCTATGCGCCAACCCGCAGCGATAAATTGTTTCCCTTCGACCGGGTGGGACTGATAGCAACGGATGAACAGATGCAGGCTTTCTTTCCGGTGTTCGAAGGTGCTGAAACCACCGTATCCGATGAACAGGTCATCGAGGAAATTGCCATTCAGAATATTCTTGTCAGTGAGCATAATAAGTTGACCGGTAAGACTATAAAGGATTCCAGGGTCAGGGAGAAAACAAGGGGACTGGTGATCGGTATTGAAAGAGACAACGAAAGGATCCTGAATCCGGTATCTTCGACGGTTTTCAGGCGGGGAGACATCGTCTGGATTGTCGGAGACAAGGATATGATTAATAAACTCAAAGAGACACCTCCCGACCTTCTCGATAGTGCTGATTTACCTGATACTGCTGGCAAATGGTAAACTTTAAACTGTTCATCATCCTGAGCTTGCCGGTGGTGTTTTTTTCATGGCGCAGCTTGTTTAACATGAAAAACCACGGATTTTACAGGTTTTTCTGCTGGGAATGCATCCTTTTCCTGTTTTCATCGGTCTGCGATGTCTGGTTTAAGGATGCCCTGTCTTTTTTCCAGCTTATCTCCTGGGCACTGCTGCTTGTCTCACTGTACCTCGTCGTTTCAGGCGCTGTGCTTTTGCATAAAATAGGCAAACCTGGAAAAGAGAGGGCCGGTAAAGAGCTGTACCATTTTGAAAGGACCAATGTGCTGGTAGACAAAGGGGTATTCAAATATATCAGGCATCCGTTATATTCCTCATTGCTGTTGCTTACATGGGCAATCTTACTTAAAGGACCATCGGCTTTGCTGATAGGGGTGGCAGCATTATCAACTGTCTTTCTTACCCTGACAGCCCTGGCGGAGGAAAAGGAATGCATTGAGGTTTTCGGAGACCGGTATAAAGAATACATGAAAAGGACAAAACGGTTTATCCCCTATATTATATGAGAGCCGTTGCAACTTCAGCATATGCCGGCATCCATGCTGCATGGCCATCCCTGATAACATTCCTTTATTGGCACGGTAAATCAGTGCCCTTTGCGACATACGCACTGATAATCATAGTATAGATTGGGTCATTCTAACTGTATGGAAATGAACCCTCCATGTTTTGAAAACACAAACAAGCATGAAAATAATTTTTAAACATGGAGGTTCCATGTGACCTTAAAAATTTAAATTATTTACACATGAAAACAACTTTAAACCCTGAAACAATGACATTCACCCAGACCGGTACCTTCAGCATAGTCATCATGCTGCTGTTATTCCTGCTGTGCACCGGTATTCTGATAGTATCAGGCTTTTCCCTGGGACCCGAATCCATGCTTCTTGTTTTCATCGACCTGATTTTTATGTTCTGCCTGTTGACCTTCTGCAAGCTGACAATAACCGTTGACAACACCTCTCTTTCATTCACCCTGGGGATCGGCCTTTTCAGAAAAACATACCGGATGCCGGATATTAAAAGCTGCCATCCCGTGACTAACTCCCTGCTCTATGGTATCGGGATACACATGATCCGGAACGGCTGGTTATATAATGTATCGGGACGGAAAGCCATAGAGCTGCAGTTCAAACATAACAAACGCGTGGTGAGGATTGGCACCGACAGGCCGGAGGAGGTCTCATCTGCTGTACGCTCATTCCTTACGGGCGGGCAGGATGTGGCCAGGGATGAAGGAGATGCAGAAGCAACGGTGAAGGGCCTTCACCCGGCCTGGTTCATCTCATTGCTTGTGCTTCTGCTTCCTGTCGCTTTGATCATCTCCGGCGGCCGTGAGATTGACGCTGCGCTGGCTGACGGTGTGCTGACCATCAAAGGACAGTACGGACAAATCATACCTTTGGGCGAAATAACGGGTATAGACACCCTGTCGATTCTGCCGGCAATTGAACGCAGAACCAACGGATACTCTTTCCGGGGAACCATGACCGGGCATTTCAGGCTGAGTGACAAAAGTCGCGTCATGCTATACATCAAGGCAAAGAACCCTCCGTTCATCAGGATAAACTCTTTGAACAGGGATCCTGTGTACCTGAACTTCAGCGACAGGCAAAAAACGATCGCCCTGTTCAATGAACTGAAATCCATAGATGAAGGTCTGAATCCATAATAAACTTCGGATAAGGGTTTAAGAATAACAGTATTATCAGGGTGGTTTATTTACCCTGCATTCAGTGCCCGGAGTTTTTTGCAGGCAGCATCATGAAGGGTTTCGTCAAGGTCAGAACGGGCCATCTCTTCCAGATGGCTGACAGATGTGATCTTTTGAACTGCCGCAGGGAGCAAGCCGAACCCAAGGCCCGCCTTTCCGTGTCTGTTGATAATATCATACAGCAGGCCGGTGTCTTCAATCCTTTCCAGCGCAGATTGATAGACCGAAGCATCCCGGGTACGGTCAATGATTTCCTCCAGATAATCCTCATCGTTTATTTTTGAAGCCGCAAGCATACGGATACTGACATCGGAAGCATGTAAGGCTGCATCCATGAGGATTTCCTGCTTGTTTATTTTTTCGGTCAGTTTCTGTTGCCAGAATAAATGAACTTCCGGAGTACCGGATGCCCCGTCATCAGCGGGACATCTTTTTAAAAATTCCGCCATGAATTGTTCATCCGAAAACTTTTCCAGGGCAAACCAGCTGACTTGCGGGAAAGTGGTTTTCAGTATGATATCCCACAGAAGGTTCTGATCAGTCAGTTCCCATACGGCTGCCAGGCATATATCCTCTGTCGGACAGCTTTTGGCAATTTCCGCAAGCAGGTGCTGGTTGACAATTACCCTGACAGCTTCCTTCTGCACCCTCCCATCCGGGTCAGTCATAGCAATGTTTTTCAGTTCATGGTCATTATCCAGTTTTCTGATGGCCGCAATCCTCACCTCAGGAATCTGGTCATGCCTGGCGATTTCAGTCAGGGTATCCTGGTCATCGACCATGGAAATGACATGGATCCTTGCTTCCGGATCTTTCAGGTTTTTTGCCCTGTCTGCGAGGGCCTCCGTGCAGTTCTTCCTTTTAAGAAGTTTAAAGGCAACCTGCCTTACTTCGAAAACCTCATCATGAAGAGCGGCTTCTTCAATCAGCCGGGCATCGGCAGGTCTGGAAGGATCCAGATTTGCCAGTTCCTTGATTCTGGTACCCGGGTCACCGCTTTTTAACCTGGTTCGGAAAGGCCACATGGTGCTGTCAATTAAGCGCTAAAATAAGGAAATCCGCCGTTTATGCTCTCAGGCGGATAATAATATTGACAGGTATCAAAAAAAAGGTGTATGATATGAGCATAATCCTTTGAAAACATTCCTGAAAAGGATGGCAAGTGCCGGTTTTAGCTATCTCAGGAATATACATGTGATCTTCATTAATCTTGAGTGTTATAAAGGATTTTTCAATATATTTATTTTTCAGGATGCAATCCTGATTTTTTAATATCTCACTGTTAATCAGTTGCTATTTGGGTGAAAAAATTGGATGGCAGTTCGTATTTATTTATTTTAAAAAACATATTCTATGAACCCTCCATGTTTTGAAAACATAAACAAGCATGAAAATAATTTTTAAACATGGAGGTTCCATGTGACCTTAAAAATTTAAATTATTTACACATGAAAATACTCAAAATTAGACGGTTCATTGCCATTGTCTCGGTTCTGTTTTGTAATGGAATCCTGATAATATCCTGTGGCAGACAAAAACAGACCGCTTCGCCTGTTGTTACGGAAAGCATTGTGGCAGTAGCCGATAACA
>JAXDCR010000128.1:0-7350 GCA_034677845.1 Bacteroidales bacterium
AAACAGAAAACAGGGTATGCGATTCATGTTTCAGTCTGTTTGATAAGCATTGATTTGTCAGTCAGCCAGGCGGTCTGAATATTCAAGGCATGCCTGGTTGGCATTATCCTCTACACAAAGACAGCAAAACTGGTTTATACTTAATGATCCTTCACCTCGCAGACAGGGTGACAAGAAGGAAAAAAACCGGATGCCTCAGTCCGGCCGGCAGTCTCAAATGACAGCTTCCATGCGGCAGTCCGGGACAGCCTAATTGTTGCATAACAGGAAAACAGTGATGGCAACCGTCAGATAATCGCTGAGTTCAGTTCTCAGTTTTTCCAGTGCCCTTGACATCTGTGTTTTCACCGTATTGACGGAGCAGGAAAGTTCAACGGCAATTTCAGGATAGGAAAGGTTCTGAAAGCGATGGAGCATGAAAATTTTTCTGCACTGGAACGGCAGCTTTTGAATGGCCTGGCTTATTCTTTCCTCAAGTTCCTTTGAGATCAGGTTGATCAGAGGATCTGATTTCAAAGCGTCATTATTGTCATCGGTGTTAAGAAAAGATTGATGATCAAGCAAATATTTATGCTCAATGCCTTTGTGCCTCAGGAATTTCAGGCACCGGTTGAATACGCTCTTATACAGGTAACCCTGCAGGGAAACATTTATCGAGATTGTACGGGCATTGGCCCAGAGGTCGCAAAACAGATCCTCCACAATGTTCTCCGCTGCATGCGTATCTTTTAAAAAATGCTCCGCAAACAAACAAAGTCCCGTAAAGTGTTTTTTAAAGATATGCTCAAAGGCATTCTCGTTGCCTTCACGCAGTTGCCTGATCATTTCGCTCTCAGATGACAGCAGGCTGCTCATATTATACAAAATGCCGACAGGCTAAAGTTAATGCAATTTCAGATATTTATATGATGCGGTACGGAGTATGATCATATCAGTCCGTCAGCGTCGGGTCAGGATGCATGGATTGGCGGCAGGATAATTTTGATAAGATCAGCAAGGCTACACCTTCTCTCCCGGCTGCATTGCCTGAAATATTTCCAAATATTGCCTTATTAATTAAGGCTCAGGAAAACAAACAGTGAAAAAACTCATATTTTTGTATTAATTTGCAGAATGCCAGATATCCATTAATAATTCAGCAAAATGCCAGAAAAGGACAAAGGATTTAGTTTTAAGAGGTTGTTTTTCCGGGATGCGGGAGCCAGTGAACCCGAGAAACCTGTGACACAAAAGGAACCATCGGTTGATGCAATACAGGGTGATTACATGGATTCTGCAGCTCCACCTCAGGACCAGCCGCTTACCGAGGATTTCATACAGCGTCTGCAGAAGCTGATCAATCAGAACGATCAGCCTGGTTTTGATTTTCTCGAGTTCACCGAATCGCTGTTTGAAGAAAAGCAGAACCCCACTGCGGAGGTGTACAGGACGGTTTTCAGGATTGCCCAGAAAATGGACAAATCACTCACCCCGGCCAGGTTGCTCGACAGTGCCAGGTATTATAAAGACCTTGTGCAGACAACGGCTGACAGTGAAATACGCAGGGGTGAGTCTAAAAAGCAGGAACTGCAGCGCGAGAAGGACACTGAAAAAAACAACCTCGACAACAGCCTCAAGGTTACAAGGACCAAGATCCAGCAACTCACCCGACAAATCCAGGAACTTCAGAAGCAGGAGCTTACTCTCAACAACCAGCTCATGGCGATCGACCAGAATTACCAGGGTAAGTTCATTGATATTGACAGGAAGATCAATGCCATCCGCAATGCAAAGGAGCAGGTGCTGGTCAGCATTGTCGACATTGAGGCCGGAATCAAATCGCACCTTTCTTAATATTAATTGCCATGCAAACAGAAACCCAAACCAAAACGATCACACAGCTGCCCATCATGAAGTATTTCGATGATGCGAAGCTTGTTGAAAAAGGCAAAGAGACACTTGCCAAATGGCGCAAGGGAGAAAAGCCGATCGGGGCTGTCATCGGTCTGATCCTGATCGCCGTTATCGGATACGGGATTATTAAATGGGTCATTCCTGCCGTGTTTACTGCCCTGAGCCAGGTCCTGGCCGTTGTCGTTTCAGTTCTCGCTGTTGTTCTCGTCATATTCCTGCTGCCTGCCATTTACAAGCTCTTCCGCAGGATCGTCCGCGGATTTCACAAGGCGATCATTCGCTGGGACCCGTTTGATGAACTGACGGAGCAGAAACAAAAAATGTGGGAGACCCACGATCTGTTCCTGAAACATAAAGCCAAGATCAAACAGCTGCGTACTGACTTTGAACAGATGTCGAACGACACCCGCAAGGTCGCCGAGAATTCAAAAAGCGAGGTCCAGCGGCAGACAAAAAAAGCAGGGGAAATAAAGGAGATGATGAACCGGATGATTGCCGAGAAGGGAGAGGCTGTAAAGGAAACCGATGAGTATGTCGACCTGCAGCAGCAATTCATAAATGCCACCTCCGCAGGCACCCGTGCTAACACGAACCTTGAAAAGAACATTGAATGGACGACCAAATACGCCTCGCGCTCGAATATTTTTGCCAACCTTGACCGAAAGCTTGCCATCGGGGCCACGCTCCTTGAAAACAAGATCAAGGATTTTGAGGAAAGCATCAATATAATGAAAAAAGACTGGGAAATGGCTGCCTCTTCGCGCGGCGCAACGGCCATACTGAAGGAGATTCTCGGACCCTCCGGACAGAACTGGAAACTGGACTATGCGGTTGAGTATGTCACCGGACGTATTTCCGAGGACCTTGCCATGACGGCCCAGAACCTGGAGGACCTGGAAAGGAACACGACCGAGTTCAATTTCGACAGTGACGAGGCCTATGAAAAGCTGCTGGCTATAGGCAACAAACTGGATTCAGGCCAGCTTGACATACCGAACCCTTCAAAAATCTCCAACCCGAACCACAAGCTGACAAGGGAAGAAAAGAAGTCCGCCGGTCCCCTTGGAGATATTTTTTAGCATTCTGCACCTGATATTAAAATAATAATTCAGAACAACATGACAACCGATTATCAAAACAAACCGGGCAAATCGATTCCCGGTTTCCCCAAAAACTGGACTTTCGGCTTTCAGCTGGTCGTGCTCATCATCATCCTGGGTCTGATCGGAGCCGGTGTATATTTTGGATATCCTTACCTGAGCAAGGCGTCACAGGGTAACAGGGCTGATCTGCGTGCCGGCTTTAACAATTTCGTTGGTTTTGCACCGGGCATTTATCTGAACGGCGGGGCTGCCCCCAACAGGGAATCCAGGATGTATAAGGAGTTTGGACTGACCTTCGAGGCGGTAAGGATGGATGATATGCAAAAACTTAACGATGCCTTGAAGAACGGAGATCTTGACTTTATTTTCACGACGACCGATATCTCGCCCATCGGAATGGACCGCAGCAGCGACCTTGCCAAAATGTCGGTTGTTCAGTTCCTGAAGATTGACGATTCCAGGGGCGCCGATGTCTTTATCGTCGACGAATCAATAAAAACAATTGCCGACCTGAAGGGGAAAAAAATTGCCTGTGCCCTGGGCTGGCCCAGCAACACTTTGCTGCATGCCACGCTGGAGGCAGGGGGACTGACGGAGCAGGATGTTGAGATACTGCCGATGGGCGATCCCTTCGCCGCAAAGACCGCATTCATAACTGAAAATGCAGATGCTACCGTGGTCTGGTCTCCGGATGACGAGGAATGCCTCAGGTCAAGGCCTTCAAGGGTTCTCACCAGCACCGCCCTTTTACCGAACATTATTATGGACGGTTTTATTGCCCGCAGGGATGTGCTGGAAGAAAAGAAAGACCTTTTTGTGAAGCTTTCAAGGGCATGGCTTGTGGCCAATTCAGAAATGAGCGACCCTGAAAAGATGGCTGCGGCCGCGGAAACCTACAAGACCGCGTTTGAAGTGCCCGATGATGTCAGCATCATCCTTGACGGCATGAAAAAGATCCATTTTGCCACCTATGGCGATAATATTAACTTTTTCGGACTGAGCACCGATTATACCGGGATAACGGGACAACAGCTGTACACAAAAATGGCACGGGTTTACAAAACCGGCTATGGAAACAACCTGACCGAAATAGTTCCCTGGGCCGAAGCTTCCTATCCCGGTATCATCCAGCTGATCGATGATCTGCAGGGAGATGCCCATGCGGCTGAAGGCCAGATACAGTTTGCATCACCGACGGCTGCCGATGCCGCTGCTCCTGCAGTGGCCATCAAGCCCATCATAATAAACTTTGCCACCGGATCATGGACCTTAACGGCCGAAATGAAGGAAAAGATTGAGAACGAGCTGGGACAGTTGTCGGTCGAGTTTGCAGGCATGAGGGTGCGCATTGAGGGAAATACGGATAATGTGGGCGGCGACGCCATGAACCGGGATCTTTCCTATAAGCGTGCCCAGTCGGTTGCCGATTACCTTGTCAAGACCTATAATTTCGATGCCAACCGGTTCGTCATCGTCGGCAACGGTCCCGATAAACCCGTCGCCTCCAATGAAACCGAAAGCGGCAGGGCTGAAAACAGGCGGACTGAATTCCAGCTGCTGGGACAATAAAAAGCTCACATTAAACTGGCAGCAAAGGAGGAGGGTCTTGTATCCTCCTTTGTTGTATATTAGCGGCAAATCAACTTAAAATATGGAAGCTATCAGGAAGCTTTTTAAGTTTGCCGGGGAGGTCGACAGGAAGACGGAGCTGGCATTGAATATATCGGGGTGGATCCTGCTTATATTTATCTGGTGGCTTGTCACGGCACTGGGCTGGATCAAAACCACCATCCTTCCTTCCCCCGTCGATGTGATCAAATGCTTTAAGACCCTGTTTGCGGAAAGGAACCTTGTTTACAATACCTTCTATTCGATATTCATCAATCTTGGCGGTTACCTGCAGGCCATAGCCATTGCAGTCCCCCTTGGACTGTTTGTGGGACTGATCCCCTTTTTCAGGCACCTTGTCAGCAAGATCGTGGAGGCCATACGGTTCACTCCCCTTCCGGCAACCACCGGGATATTCATGGCATTATTCGGGCTGGGACTGGGGGTGAAGGTCCAGTTCCTTGCCTTTGGTATCTTTGTGTACCTGCTTCCGGCCATTACCCAGCGGATAAAGGATATTGAGACCGACGACCATCTGAAAGCGCTGCAGCAGACCATGTGGACACTGAATGCCACCCCCTGGATGACACTTAAGCACTTTTACATCCCATCAGTTCTGAGCCGGTTTTCGATGGATGTGATCAACCTGGTGGCTGTCAGCTGGACATATATCGTAATCGCGGAAATGGTGAATGCACAGGGGGGACTGGGTTCGATGATCTACATGGCAACCTCGCGCGGATCTCATGTCGATCAGCTGTACGCCGTTCTGCTGCTGATCATATTCATCGGCTTTGTGCAGGATAAATTGCTTAAAATGCTCGACAGGAAGATTTTCAGATTTAAATATGCCTGACAATGAAGCGTAACATATTCCAGAAACAGGATGACAGCGAAATAACGCAGCCTGCCGAAACCCCGGAGGCAGCCGAACCTGTTGCCGAAGCCGGCGGCGATATTCCTACGGCACGGATTCCCGCAGGCCAGCCTGTTGATATAATCAACCTGGTCAATATTACACAGATTTATTCGGACCACATTCCCCCTAATATTGTTTTCAAAGATTTCAACCTTGATATCAGGGACATAAAATCGCAGGGGCAGTTTATTACGATCATGGGCAAGTCGGGTTGCGGAAAATCAACCCTGCTGCGTTATATATCAGGCCTGCAGGCGCCGACATCAGGTGATGTGTACATTTACGGGAAGAAACGTACGGACAGGGACCGTATTCCAATGGTCTTTCAGCAGTACACTTCGTTTGAATGGAAGACCGTGCTTCAGAATGTAGCCCTTCCCCTGATCCTGAAAGGAATTTCAAAGGCCGAGGCCAGTGAAAAGGCGATGGACATGATCAGGATCGTGGGACTGGAGGGTCATGAAAACAAATGGGCCAAATATCCGACCCTGTCGGGGGGTCAGTTGCAACGAGTTGCCATCGCGCGCAACCTGGTTGTGAATCCCCAGATCCTGCTGATGGATGAGCCGTTCGGAGCCCTGGATACAATAACAAGAAAGCAGATCCAGATCTTTCTCCGCTCCATTTTTGAGAATGCAAAGATAGATCCCACTGTCATTTTTGTGACACACTCCGAAAGCGAGGCGGTGTTTCTTTCCACCGACATATATATCATGGATTCCGGTCCCGCCACCATCCGGCATCACTTCAAGATCGACCTGCCGCAGGTCAGGGATGATTCCGTCAGGTATTCGAAGGATTTTACGGATTACGTGAACAAGCTCGGCTCGCTGCTGGAAGACCTCAAGAAAGAAGAAAAGAAGCCTGCCCTTTCATAAAAAAGTTGTTTCCCGCTTTGGTATGACCTGGAGAAAATACACGCTCCTGATCCTTCCTGCAAGGTCGTTTCTTCTTTCCATACAACACTATTAAACAAAAAAACCTCAATTCTGTTGCTTTCGGGATTTTGATGTTGTAACTTATGTTTGGTTATTCCTGCGTCGTATTTTGTACCAAAATATCAAAACAAATTATGAAAAAGATATCTGTACTGGTGATGCTTCTCCTCAGCAGCAATGCATTATTCAGCCAGGCTCAGAACAGGATCATTGAAGAACTTGACTATGAACAGGGTCTTCAATCAATTAGTACAGGTCCAATATGTCAGGACAGAAAGGGCTTCATCTGGATATGCGGCATCTGGTATCAATCGTTCGTTCAACGGTATGACGGTTATGAATTTGTAGATTATAGCCAGTTACTAGGATACTTTAATTACATGACTGAGGACCGGAGGGGATTGTTATGGTTTAATAGTGGTTTTACAATAATGGATCCGGAATCTGAAAGGATTATCAGATATGTTCCTGACAGCACAATTGCATCTAAAGCAACTTATAAGTTCCTTGAAGATTCTGGTGGAATAATGTGGTGCGCAGCAAATTATGGTCTGTATAAAATGATTCCCAGGGTACAGGATGATGAACAGTTAAAAGACATGATCATGAAACAGGGTATCGGCTCAGCCTTTGATATAACTGTTTTCAGGTTGAATGCAACCGATACTTTGGCAAATGCCATGTATGACATATATGAAGACAGCAGTCACCGCATCTGGGCAGGGGGCCTTCCGGGACTGTTTGTCTATAACGGAGTAACAAATGAGTTCGACCGTGTGGATGCCGATGAAAATGGAAAATCGGGATTAAACAACCAGACAGTATATGGTATTGTTGAAGAAGATCAGGATGTATTCTGGCTGCATACCGGCAGCGGATTCACAAGGAT
>JAXDCR010000129.1:0-5347 GCA_034677845.1 Bacteroidales bacterium
TACAACCTTGTTACTACCGCTTTTAAAAGATGCAAATGCCTCAGGAGCAAGCTCCTCGATATTTTCGTAAAGCGTGTATTCATTAATCTTTCCTTTACTGTAGGCTAATTCCTTTGCCTTTTCCTTGAGCAATACAGCTCTTGGGTCGGATAAAGTATAAATGGCATGTCCTATCCCGTATAATTTACCGGAACCGTCTCCTGCTTTTCCTTCCAGTATTCTGATCAGGTATTCTTTCAGTTCCTTCTTATTATTCCAGTCTTTCACATTCTTTTTAATGTCTTTGATCATTTCCTCAACCTGAAGATTAGCTCCGCCATGCAGGAATCCTTTCAGTGAACCCAGACCCGCTGAGATTGCTGAATAGGTATCAGTATCAGAGGAACTGATTACCCTGGTCACAAAGGTTGAATTGTTGCCTCCGCCGTGTTCCGCGTGCAGTACCAGAGCCAGGTCAAGAATATCAGCCTCCAGCTTTGTATAGTCCTCGCCTTTCAGCATGTATATAAAATTTTCAGCGGTGCCGAGAGATGGGTCAGGATGTCTGAAAATAAGTGATTTTCTCTGGTACGTATGCCTGAAGCCGAAATACACATACGCGGCAATGATCGGGAATTTTGCTATCAGGTTAAGGGACTGTTTAAGAATATTTATATGATCATGGTTTTCAGCCTCGTCATCCTGTGTATACATGACAAGTACCGATCTCGCCAGCATATTCATTATGTTTTTACCTCTGAATGAAAGTATGAGGTTGACAAAACTATTGGAAAGATCACGGTGTCCTGACAGGTACGAGGTAAATCGCTCAAGATCCTGCCGGTTAGGCAATTTTCCTGTAAGGAGTGTAAATACAGTTTCTTCAAAACCATGTCTTCTGTCTTTCTGGAAACCATGCACCAGATCAGTAACGTTAATGCCACGGTAATAAAGTCGTCCCTCGCAGGGTATAATCTTATCCCCATCTTTTTCATATCCAACCACGTCGCCTATGTTTGTCAGTCCCACCAGCACTCCTGATCCGTCCTGGTTCCTGAGACCGCGCTTGACATTATAGGTTTCAAAGAGATCTTTATCAATCTGTGATGCCTGCAAAGTAAGCTCCTCGAGCTTGTGCAAAAAATCGTTTATCTGTTGCATGGTATATAATTATTAAATGATTACACTTATTATCAGGTTCTAACCTGTCCGTTGCCAAAGATTATATACTTGGGGGCTGTCAGATCTTTCAATCCCATGGGTCCTCGTACGTGCAACTTTTGATTGCTAATACCCATCTCCGCTCCCAGCCCGAATTCATTCCCGTCACTGAAGCGTGTGGAGGCATTGATAAAACAGGCAGCAGAGTCAACTTCGTTGATGAACTGCATGCCCCGTGAATAACTGTCCGTCACTATGGCATCAGAATGGTGAGAACTGTATGTATTGATATGTTCAATGGCTTCTTCAATACTGGCAACAATTCTAATGGAAAGTTTCAGTTCAAGGTATTCAGTGCTCCAGTCTTCTGCAGTGGCCGGTTCAATTTCCGGCAGGATTTTCCTTGTGTTTTCGCAGCCTTTCAGCACTACTCCGGCTTCATCATATCTCTCCTTCATAGGCTTTAGAAAACGATTAGCCAGGGATGCATGGACAAGCAGGGTTTCCATGGCATTACAAACTCCCGGGCGCTGAACTTTGGCATTATAACATATATCCAGGGCCATATTCACATCCGCAAATTCATCCACATAGGTATGGCAGATGCCCTGGTCATGACGAATGACCGGAATGAGTGAATTTTCCTCCACGAAACGAATCAGCTCAAGTCCGCCGCGCGGAATAATAATATCAATGCTGTCTTTCAGCCTGATCAGCTGAAGAACAGAATTTCTGTCGGTATCCTTCACTATCTCAACGGCTGAAACCGGTAATTCAGCATTCCGGATGCCGTTTCTGATCAATTGTGTGAGCAGCAGGTTAGAGTGGACAGCATCCGAACCTCCCCTCAGGATTACCGCATTCCCTGATTTAAGCGTGAGTGAGGCCACTTCAATACACACGTTTGGTCTGGATTCGAAAATAATTCCAACCACACCGATAGGTACTCGCATTTGTCCCACTTTCAAACCATTCGGCTGGGTATGCATATTATAAATCTCGCCAATGGGATCTTTGAGATGGATTACGTCATGTATGACGGATATCATATTGTCAATTCTTACGTCATTCAGCCTGAGCCTGTCAATAAATGCCGATGACAGTCCTTTATTTATACCCGCTGATACATCCTTATCATTTTCGACCTTAATTCGTTCACGGTTTATTTCAAGTTCAGCGGCAATGTTCAGCAAGGCTTGATTTTTTTGTCTTGTGCTTGCTGTTGCAATTATTCTGCTGGCTGATTTGACCTTCCGGGCTGTTTCGGCCAGGTTTTCGTTGTTGCTATGCATGATGTATATAAGTTTCTTGTTTGGCCACAAAATGAGTCCCTATGTTTTTCCCTTCAAGAATGTCAAAAATGATTTCCGGTTCAGATCCGCTTGTGATAACACAGTCTATTCCCTCCTGCAGGCATATTTTAGCTGCCGAAATCTTGGTTATCATACCTCCTGTGCTAAAGGAGGAACCTGCTCCCGAGGCCAGTTTTTCAAGTTCAGGTGTTATCTGCAGCACGGAATGAATGATCTGAGCGGATAATTCAGTTTTCGGATCGGCTGAATATAAACCGTCAATATCAGACAGGATGATGAGAAGGTCAGCCCCAATAAGGCAGGAGACATATGCCGATAGGGTATCGTTGTCTCCGAACTCAATTTCATTGGTGGCAATTGTGTCATTTTCATTTATGATTGGAATGATACCCATATCATGCAGTCGGATTAATGTGCGTCTGGCATGAATGTTCCGTTCCGGAATGTCAATCACGTCTTTGGTCAGCAAAACCTGGGCAACTGTCTGGTTATATTCCTCAAAGAATTTCTGGTATATCTTCATTAGTTCGGCTTGTCCCACAGCTGCGAGGGCCTGTTTTTTTGCCAGTTCCTGTGGTTTCTCCGACAGACCCAGTCGTCCCCCTCCCACCCCAATGGCTCCTGATGTGACAAGAGTGACATGCAGGCCCCTTCTGCGAAGCACACAAAGAACACAAGCAAGTTTTTCCATACTGTGAAAATTCATCCTTCCATTTGGATAGGAAAGAGAGGATGTGCCGATTTTAATGACGATGTTTTGCTTATGTTTTAAATTCTCCCTGTATTCCATATCAATTTTATTTTCAAATCACTCCATTATTAAAATTCAATTTCGCCGATGGAAGCCGGAAAAAGAATGTCCTTTTCGCGGTCTTCCTGCAACAGCACGCTACATAAGGCATTCAATCTATCTTGAAGTTCAAGTTCATTTTCAACAATGATCGCATTTTTTTTCCCCCTCGGGACAATCATATACTTGCCATTCATTTCCATTTTAATAACGATGAAGTCAGCCCTAGATATGTGAGCGACCACAAGAGCCAGAGGGTAGTTGTCATCGATTTCGATATCAGCAGCTGAAATTGGATCATTTTCGTTAATAATGGGTATAATATTCATCTCCAGTAAGGTGTTGAACGTATTTCTCGTATTTTCAACCCGTTGAGGATAAGCTGCAATATCCCTTGTCAGCAATACCTGTGCAACTATTTGATTGTAATCGCTGAAATACTGCTGATAATGTCTGATCAGTTCGGCTTGTCCCACAGCCGCCGTAGCCTGCATATCTACCAGTCCCACTGGCAACTGCGGGAGTTTGAGCTTGTCAGATCCCAGTACAATAGCACCTGAGGATACGATCAGAATATTCTTTCCGCTGTTGTGCAGATTTGTCATGGCCATGGCAAGTCTGTCCATTTTCTGACGGCTGATCTTTCCGCTGGCATTGAGCAGGGTGGTTATTTCAATTCTGACAACAATTGTATGTATGTTTTCTTTCATGTCAATGCAGCAATAGTTTCTTACAGGCTTTTTCAGCCTTTTCAAAATCAAACATATGCATTAGTTTTTTCATTTTGTCAGCGATGCGCTCATTACAAAGGTTACCAATGCTTCCCTCATGTGTATAGATGACCTTTCGTGAAGGTTTGTATATGCCTTCTTTTATTTGTTCCGCAATCTTCTGATAGGCCTCTCTGAATGGCATTCCGCTTAACACCAGTTGGTTAACCTCTTCAACTGAAAAAATATTGGTATAAAGTTCATTATTCAGAATGTTGGATTTGGGCTTAAGACGCATGATTGCATCAGAGGCCATATCAATGCATGATTCGATCAGGGAAAAACAAGGGATGAAGCTTTCCTTGATTACTTGCATATCCCTGAAATAACCTGAAGTGAGGTTTGCTGCAATCCGGTCAATTTCAGTGGGAAGTGTCTGTATTTTGTTGCACTTTGCCCTTATCAGTTCAAAAACATCAGGGTTTTTCTTGTGCGGCATAATGCTTGAACCGGTTGTCATTTCATCCGGAATTTCAAGAAAGTCAAAATTCTGGGAGGCAAACAGGCATACATCATTTGCCAGCCTTGACAGGGTGAAGGCCAGGGATGCCAATGCAAAAGCAACCGTTCTTTCGGTCTTTCCCCTGCTCATCTGTGCATAAACGGAATTATATTGCAGGCTGTCGAAGCCCAACAATTCAGTTGTCAGTTTCCGGTTTATGGGAAATGAGGTTCCATAACCTGCTGCAGAGCCAAGAGGGTTTTGATTGACGATCCGGTATGCTGCATGCATGATCTGAATGTCATCTGTAAGGCTTTCCGCATATGCCCCGAACCATAGGCCAAAAGAAGAAGGCATGGCGATTTGCAGGTGTGTATATCCTGGCAAAAGAAAATCTTTGTACCGGTTACTTTGTTTGATAAGTTTCCTAAAGAGCGCATTTGTCGCGGTAACAATAAATTTTATGCGTTCCCTCATGAACAGCTTCAAATCAAGCAAAACCTGGTCATTCCGGGAGCGTGCTGTATGAATCTTCTTTCCTGTATCTCCCAGTTTTCTTGTGAGCCATAATTCTACCTGGGAATGAACATCCTCAACACCCTCCTCTATTTTAAATTTTCCTTCTCTTGCTTCTCCGTACAGCCTTATGAGCTCTGTGCGCAATGCCTTTAATTCGTCAGTTTCAAGCAAGCCTACTGCATGGAGCATTTCAGCATGTGCCAGAGATCCAAGGATGTCGTGCGGAGCCAGGTAAAGGTCAAGTTCATTGTCTTTACCAATGGTAAATTTTTCCGTTTTTCGATCCGATTGTATGCCTTTTTCCCACAGTTTCATTCGCTTATTAAATCATTAATGGATTAATCATTTACCGTTGTTATAGCATATGGTGACT
>JAXDCR010000130.1:0-2546 GCA_034677845.1 Bacteroidales bacterium
AACTCCCTGTATGAGACAAGGGTATTGTTGTACACTGACAACATATCATAATTGATCCATTCCATTACCTCGTCCAGGTCAAAAAAGAAATACCTCCATTTTGCCGTATCGGAACGGATCTTCCATAATTTAAGGTTGCTGACCGGCCAGTCGGTATTGGCCAGGTATATCATGGCAATATAGTAATCCATCAGGGCGGACAGATCCATTTTTTTGCCAACCTCTTCATAAAATTCCGGGGATGACGGATCAGAGTCCTTCAGAAATTCTATTAGTGAGTTATAGGCCTGCAAATCTCCCTCCTCGACTTCAAGCAACCAGTTGTATCCTATGATATCAATGCCGGGAACTGTAAGGTCATAGTTGTTTTCAACGTAATACTCGTCCTGCCGTTCCGAAAGGCCGTAAATGCCCCAGTATTCGCCGTTGACAAAAACCACCGCGGTTTCAGTTGCCTGGTAATCAACATCCATTTCCTGAACAAGATGGCTGCAAAGATCATTTTTTATCAATGTTTCCGCTGATACATTTGTTGTGCGCAACAATAATGTTTTGAATCTGTCAATTTTCGGTTTCTGACTGAAGAACGGATAATTGAAATACTCAGTGCCGTATTCCTTATCCGCGTAAAGCCTGAAGGACTTTTGCGGGTAATGCCTGGAGCCCCGGCCGTGTATGCGGATACCGCAGGCCTGACTGATGATCCTTGTGCCTGAAGTATCAAATATCTCAAGGTGCGCTTTTCTCTCCCACTTGTCCCCGTGCTGGTAATAGTTGTTGTGATTGCCAAGTACATATATCCCGATATCGTCGTCAAACAAATTGTCCTTGTCGGTAATCATGGATATGATGGGAACATTGTATTTATTCCGAATGTCCTTGCTGATAAAATAAGTACCTGTCACCTCATTGGAAGCAGGGCAACCTTCGCTGTAAACCACCGCCCGGAGTATGTTGGCTTTGAATATCATATCACCCGGTCTGATGCCTTCCTCAGGGAGGCAGGCAAACCTGTTTTTGTTCGGGGTCAGGTCATCAAAATACAGCGGATGCTCATACATGAACGATTCTTCATCAGGGGTATCGCCGTCAAGGGTATACAGAATCTTATTCATCGCATGATTGTTCAGAAGCGACACTGTCAGGGGTTCCTCGTACAATCCGCCGGGATGACTGATCGTTAAGGTGTCACGGATATAATGCACCTCAACAGTTCTGGCATGGTCATTTGTCTGACCGGGAGTGGGAACAATGATAACCAGATTCTGGCTCCCGTCGGGAAGCCGGGCCAGTGATCGATCCGTAGGGATGCACGAAGGTCTGACCTCATCGATTATGTTTCCTGCAGGATCAAGCAGAAAGAGCGATTCCTTCATGTTGCTCAGCTTGAAATCCGTATGCATAGGCAGGTTTTTACGGATATCCTTATCTGAGGCAAAAACGATCAGATGACTTCCTGGTTCGAGGATATAATCCGGAAAGACCCACCAGGATGTCTTGCTTGTGTCGTCGGTTACCCCGTATCCTGAAAGGTTGACTGCCATATCCCCGGTGTTGAACAGCTCAAACCAGTCAGGGCTGTCGCCGTCCTGATCAAACAGCACGGTTTTATTCGAATAGCTGACCTCATTGATGACAACCGTACCGGTCATACCCTGAAGTGGCAGGGAGAAAAGGACGTATATTAAAAACCGGAATCTCATTTCACAAAGAATCATCTCATGTTCATCATTCACTTCTGGCATATTGAAGGCCCAGCGAAAAGATAAGCATATCAAAATTCAACACCTGTCTGAATGACCGTGAGTTATAAATGGTATACTCCATCATTGCAAACTGGTGCCGGTATGAAAAACCCAGAAACAATGACAGGCCCCTTCCTGCGGGGATCCTTCTTCCCAATCCCGCATCAAAAAAAATACCTCCCCTGTAACTGTAATCATCCACATCTGCTATGCCTGTATTCCAGCCAATCGAATACCCTGCCTGCATCCGGATAAAGGGTGTATTGACCTGATCGCGCAGGAAGCCGATTGTTTCGAAATACAAGGGAACGAACCGCTCCGTTTTAAGCATTTGCTGACCCACGCCAAGGCCGATTTGCAAAGACCTATTGACCCTGAATCCAAAAGATGCCTGCCAGGCGAAACCGGAGTTATATAAAAAATTATTGTTGTGTACCTGCCCCCCGAAAATGCCGGACAGGGAGACATACTGGTAAGTTTTCAGGGAATCGGTGCCGGACTGGCCGGATGCATCGGTCCGGATACAGCACAGCAACAGGATCGAGGTGAATAAAGCCTGTTTCATATCCGCAAGCAGGAATCTTTAAACAAATTTAATCATTGCGGGATTTACATGGAATGATTTCAGACAATTCCGGACAGACAGGTTAAGTTCTTGCCTGATTCAGTAAGCCCTGACGTTGCGGCCTTCGATGAAGTTGATGAAGGAACGGTTGGCAACGCGGTTGCCGCCGGGGGTAGGGTAGTCGCCGGTGAAGTACCAGTCCCCCAAATGATTGGGTATCGCTTTATGCAGGTTCT
>JAXDCR010000131.1:0-8347 GCA_034677845.1 Bacteroidales bacterium
GGTACGACGACCATCAGCCATAAAGGAAGCGGTTGCGAAACAGACGTTGAGGTGAATAAGAACGGCGATAATTACTATTATCGTTTCAGGTACAACAACAGGAACAACAGGGATAACTGACAATACATCAGGTGTCAGTTTCATCTGGTAAAGATCAGGGATTGTTCAAATCCCTGGTCTTTTTATATGAGGCCAGGCATTAGTGACATAAAACAAGATTGAATGAGATTTTTTATTACCGGTGTTTTGCTTATGCTGTTGGCGCTACCCTCATGGCCTCAGGATGAAAGAATTGATTCGTTGCTGAATGAGGTATTCGGGAGTGAAGAGGCAATGATGAAAATGCTTAACCCTTCCCTGTCATTCTGGTGTATTTATGGTGGTGCCTCTGCAGACAATAAAACATTTTATGCCGGCAGGGAAATAGGTGACGGGATGTATAGCCTGAGAGGGAATGTGTACCTGTTTCACAGCAGGGGGTTTTTTGTTGGTGCTTCCGGATTGTGGTACAGCCAGCTGAAACCCGCTTACCGGACGACTATATTATCTGCCGGTATAAGCGCTCCTTTAAACCAAAAAAAGAGTCTGATATTCAGAACATTTTACAGCAGATATTTTTACAATGATCCTGAAGCGGAAGCGGAAAGTATATTTAAGAACAACCTGGGTGCAGCATTGTCCGTCAGAAATCAATGGATAGGAGCAAGGGTCTCATGTAATTTGCTGTTCGGAAAGGAATTTGGTGCCAATTTCACAACAGGCGTTTTTTCAAATGTTCCCCTGCTCAGGTTTGGTGATTACAATAGCCTGAACCTGCGATCCGAGGCATTATTATTGATAGGCTCTGAAACGGTGGAATATGAAACCCAGGCCGATTTGGGAGGCCAGCAACAGGACTCACAAACAGCAATCATCACCGATGATCATTATGGACTTCTGAATACCCAGTTGTATTTACCGTTATGTCTCTATATCGGAAATCTTGATCTTGAGCTTGCTTATGTATTGAATTTCCCTTTTTCAATAGATAAAAATACTGAACTTTCGATCTCATCCTATTTTTCTTTTTCAGTGGGTTATATGCTTCCACTTAATTAACCCCAATATTAATATTCCCTCTCTGACTTTATTCTTTCTGCAGAGGATCGTATTCTGAATATTTTCATAATTTAACATCCTCAGCAGGAACAATGAAAACGATTGGGATCGGCATAGTTTATGCAGGCGGGCCATTACTGCTGTTATTTGCCTGCAAGAAATGGGCATGGCTCAACAAATTCGGTACAGTGGGTCTTGCATATGTTTTTGGTATTTTTCTTGGTAATACCGGGCTGATCACACCGGACGTAAAGCCGATGCAGGATGCCCTCACCTCGGTTACAATTGCCCTTGCTATACCCCTTTTACTTTTCTCCATCAACATCAAGCAATGGTCTCGGCTCGCATTGAAAACAAGCCTTGCCCTGTTACTGGGCATCTTTTCGGTGATGCTTATCATTGCCTTCGGAAATGAGCTGCTGAGGGACAAGATACCTGAATGCTGGAAAGTCTCGGGGCTTATGGTGGGGGTTTATATCGGTGCAACGGCAAATATGGCGGCTATCATGAAAGCCCTCAACGTCGACCCTGATACATTTGTACTTGTTAATGCCTATGATATACTTATCTGCATTGCCTATTTCTTCTTCCTGATCACCAAGGCTCAATCGCTCATCGGCAGGGTGCTGCCTCCATTCAAACCGATGGATACAACATTGCATCCTGGCCATAAAGTGGATGATTTCGATGGCTGGGATGCCTACAGGGATATACACCGAAAGGAGGTTTGGGGCCCACTGGCAGCAGCTGTTCTTCTTTCCGGGGCTATTTCTGGAATCGCCTTTATGTTTGGGAACCTGTTCGCGGAGGACTTTAAGGCGGCAGGCATGATCCTTTGCATCACCGCGCTTTCTATCCTGATGTCACTGGTTCCTTTTGTCAACAGAATCAGGAAAACGTTCCAGAGCGGTATGTATCTTGTTGTGATCTTCTGCATTATCGTAGGCTCCATGGCCGACTTCAGCATTTTCACGGTCAGATCGCTTTACATAGGTGCCTTTATTGCCCTGGTGATCATCGGGTCCATAACCTTACAAGTTTTGTTTTCACGGCTTTTCAGAATTGATACGGATACAACGATCATTGCCTCCACTGCATTTATATTTTCTGCCCCCTTTGTACCTTCAGTGGCAAACGCCTTGCACAATAAGGAAATCATTCTTTCAGGCATAACAATTGGCATCATCGGCTATGCGACCGGGAACTTTCTGGGCATCACCCTTGCGTATTTCCTTAAATGAAAAGGGTGAAAATCGAAATGCCGTAACAATGGCATCTTGAAGGAAAATGGCCAAACCAGGGGAATTCAACATATGAATATTAAAGTTTTAATACCTTTGTCGGCTTAATGGCAGCATACTGCCAATTTGTCCCCTTATGGATTTGGCAGGCTATTTGCTGGTAAGCAGGTACTTTAATAAATTACATAAAAATTCTGTTCAGGAAAATGGTAAACGGCGAAAAACCTCAGGAAGCACAGGAAAACAAACAATCAACTGAGACTGAAAAGGAGCATCAAAAGCCGCAAAAAAAGGCAAAAGTGACAGCAGCAGACAAGGAAAAAGAAAAACTGGCACATGCGCTTAAAACGGCCGAAGAGAAGCACCACGCACTGCATGACAAATACTTAAGGCTGGCAGCAGAATATGATAACTACCGGAAAAGAACAGTCCGGGAAAAAACCGAATTGATTAAAACAGCTTCCGAGGAGCTGCTAATCAAAGTATTACCTTTCGTGGATGATATGGAAAGGGGACTGAAGGCAGTGAACGATGCCAAGGACCAGAAAGCCGTTAAGGAAGGGATGTTTTTAATATACAATAGATTCGTTGATTTCCTGCAGCAAAACGGATTAAAGGAAATTGAAGCAGTTGACAAGGATTTCACCGCTGATCTTCATGAGGCAGTCGCCCGTGTTCCTGTTCAGGACGAAAGCCTGAAGGGGAAAGTCGTGGATGTTATAGAAAAAGGATATTACCTGCATGACAAAGTTATTCGGTATCCTAAGGTGGTGGTTGGTGAATAACGACACTTCCTTTTAAGGTATTAACAGGATTAAAAATGGCAAAGCGCGATTACTACGAGGTACTGGAAGTTTCCAAGAATGCCACTCCCGAAGAGATAAAAAAGGCATACCGTCAGCAGGCTTTGAAATACCATCCCGACCGCAATCCGGGAGACAAGGCAGCAGAGGAGAAATTCAAGGAAGCCGCGGAAGCTTATGAAGTGCTGAGCGATCCGCAGAAAAAATCACGATACGACCAGTTCGGACATGCCGGCGTAGGGGGACCGGCGGGCGGGGGATTCAGCGGCGGCATGACAATGGAGGATATATTTTCACACTTCGGGGATATTTTCTCCGATATGGGGTTTGGTAGCTTTGGCGGGTTCACCAGCTCACGCGGCCGCAGTTACAGACAGGTTAACAAGGGAAGTAACCTGCGCATCAAAGTGAAGCTCAGCCTCGAGGAAATCGAAAAGGGCGTGGAGAAAAAGCTGAAGGTATCAAAATACATTGCATGCAGGGAATGCTCAGGAACGGGTGCCAAAGGTGGCAGTGCCTACAGCACCTGCTCAACATGCAAGGGTAGTGGCCAGGTGACACGGGTCACAAACACCTTCATCGGTCAGATGTCAACCACTCAGATATGTTCTGCCTGCAACGGGGAGGGGAAGGTAATCACCCATAGATGCAGTGCCTGTTCCGGTGAGGGAGTGATAAGAGGTGAAGAAGTCATTTCAATCAAGATACCAGCCGGTGTCGCAGAAGGAATGCAACTCAGCGTTTCAGGAAAGGGAAATGCTGCCAGGCGAGGTGGTGTGAATGGAGATCTGCTTGTCATCATAGAAGAGGAAGAACACCCCAATCTGGTTAGAGACGGCAATGACCTGCTTTACAATTTATATATTTCAATTGCCCAGGCATGTCTGGGCGCCCAGGTCGAGATCCCCACTCTTGATGGCAAAGTAAAAATAAAAATCGAACCCGGGACCCAGCCTGGGAAAATACTGAGACTCAGAGGAAAGGGTGTTCCGGAAGTCAACAGTTATGGAAAGGGAGACTTGCTGGTGAACATCAATGTCTGGATCCCTAAAAACCTCAGCCGTGAGGAAAGAAAGCTTCTCGAAAAACTGGATGAATCACAGAATTTTAAACCTGCCCCGGGGGCAAGTGAACGGAATATTTTCAACCGGATGAAAAACTATTTCGAGTAATTTACTTATATTTAAGACTCTGACATATTTTATTTACAATTAATGGACCTGTTCAGCGCAGACAAGATAGTTAAAAAGTTTTCAAACCACGTGGCGCTTGATAAGGTCACCCTGCACATCCCCCAGGGTTGTATATACGGACTGCTGGGGCCAAACGGTGCAGGCAAAACCACCATGCTCAGGATCATCAACCGGATCACCATGCCTGATGAGGGAGAGTTGTACTTTTCAGGCCGCAGTCTTCAGCCGGATGATGTGATGCAGATAGGCTATCTGCCTGAGGAACGCGGATTGTATAAAAAAATGAAAGTCGGGGAACAGTCCCTTTACCTGGCCCGGCTGAAAGGGCTTGACAAGGAAGAAGCAACCAGGCGTCTTGTACATTGGTTTAAAAAACTTGAGATGCAGGCCTGGTGGAATAAAAAGGTGGAGGAACTTTCCAAGGGGATGCAGCAGAAAATTCAATTTGTGGCATCGGTCATTCACAATCCGAAGCTTCTTATCTTCGATGAACCTTTCAGCGGCTTTGATCCCATCAACACAAATATCCTGAAGCAGGAGATCCTTGAACTTAAAAAAAATGGCGCGACCATTATTTTTTCGACTCACGATATGGGATCCGTTGAGGAGCTCTGTGACCATATAACTCTGATAAACAAAGCAAAGACCATTCTTGAAGGAGAGATCAATGAAATCAGGAGCAGGTATAAATCCAATGTTTATGAAATCGGTTATAGAGGTGAACCCTTGGAGATGTCTGATGACAAGCAGGAAAGGTTTCATGTCTTGCAACGATATGAGTCTGGCAGGAACCGCTACATGAAAATAAAGGCCGCGCCGGGCCTTACAGGAAATGACCTCATCAGGGAACTATTGCAGCAAATTGAAATAATTTCGTTTCATGAAGTAATCCCCCGAATGAACGAGATATTCATTCATGTTGTGGAATCGCAGAATAAAAGCAAATGACAGGGATAAACAAGATCAGCCTGATAATCATACGGGAATACCTAACCAGGGTGCGGAAAAAATCCTTCATCATCATGACCCTGCTAAGTCCCCTGCTCTTTGCCTCCGTCATTGTTGTGCCGGCCTGGATCTCTCAGGTGGAAGACAAAGGTCTTCAGCATATTGCCGTGTTGGAGGCCGGTCCCCTCGGTGAACCTGTGCCCGATTCACTCCAGCTTTTCAGGGATGTGCTGGGGGAAAGGGAAAACCTGCATTTCGACTATCTGAGCAATATGAGACTTGATGACCTTCTTGCGACCTTCAAGGTTTCAGCTTATGACGGGGTGTTATACCTTCCACAAAATTTGGTGACAGCCGGCAAAGAAGTTTCAGTTGAGTTCTATTACCGTGAGACTCCCAGTCTGTCGCTTGAAAGCCAGATTTCAAGTGCCATTGAAAAGCATATTTTCAATTCAAAGCTGATCTCAAGACAAATTCCCTCTGATGTTATCGAATCTCTGGAAACAAATGTCACCCTGAAGCGCATCAACTGGGAAAGCTGGCCTGAAATGAAAGAAGACAGCACTGATGTAAAAAGGGCTCTGGGCTACATTGGGGGAATCCTGATCTATCTTTTCATACTCCTGTACGGATCACAGGTAATGCGGGGAGTGCTTGAGGAAAAGACAAGCCGCATTGTCGAGGTCATCGTGTCTTCTGTGACTCCCTTCCAGCTAATGATGGGAAAGATTATCGGAATCGGATTGATAGGACTGACCCAGTTCCTAATATGGCTGGTGCTTACCTTTTCGATATCAGGTGTTGCCCAGCAGATCATTCTGCCTGGTGCGTCAGCCAGGCAGGTAGAGCGGTCCATCGCAGGAGATCCGGCCGCTTCTGAAGGCACGCTTCAGGCTGAACAATCCTTACCGGGCAATGGCACCGTTGAAATTGCGGATGGAATCTTCAGACAACTCAGACAAGTCAATTTTATACTTGTCATTGGTTCATTCCTTTTTTTCTTCCTTGGCGGATATATCCTTTATGGTTCACTTTTTGCTGCCATCGGAGCGGCGTCCGACAATGAAACCGACACACAACAGTTCATGTGGCCGGTTACCATTCCGCTTATTCTGGGCTTTGTCATTATGATCAATGCCTTTTCAAATCCATCCGGTAAACTGGCAATCCTGTTTTCAATAATCCCGTTAACCTCACCAATTGTAATGATGGCCAGAATCCCATTCGAGGTACCTTTCCTGCAGGTATTGGCTTCCGCCGCTTTACTGATCCTGACCTTCCTCGGTACTACATGGCTCGCAGGCAAGATATACCGTACAGGTATCCTTATGTACGGGAAAAAAGTAACTTACCGTGAACTATGGAAGTGGATAAAGTACTGAACCCTTATAAAAATAATGTATTTTAGCCATGCAGTTTCTCGTCGTTATAGATCGGCACCATTCTGAACAAACACAATATGCGAACTTCGGTAATAGACCTTGGCACCAATACTTTCAACCTGCTCATCGTTGAAACAAACGGAAAAGAGGGATATAGGATTATCTGCAACAACAAACTGGCAGTCAAACTGGGGAAAGGTGGCATTGACAAGAAAGAGATCCGCCCTGATGCCATAGCCCGTGGCCTCAATGCACTTGAAAAACACATTCAGACAATTCAGGAACACGGGTCGGATAACATTTATGCCTATGCTACTTCAGGCATACGCTCTGCCAGAAACGGGGAACAGTTCGTAAAGTCAGTCAAGGAGCGTTTCGGTCTCGACATTGAGATTATCGACGGCGACAGGGAAGCCGAACTGATCTATTTCGGGGTAAAGCAGGCTGTTCACCTGGGAACTGAACCGGTTCTTGTGCTGGACATAGGTGGAGGCAGCAATGAATTCATCATTGCAGATAAGGATAACATTTACTGGAAGAAAAGCTATCCCCTGGGCATCGCACGGCTTCTTGAAAGGTTCAAACCTTCTGATCCAATAACTATTGACGAAATAGAGTTCATCCTTAATTATCTGGAGGAAAAACTGACCGACTTGTTTGAACAGGCCAGAAGACACCAGATAAAAATACTGGTAGGCGCTTCCGGTTCATTTGAGACAATCGTTTCCATGATCAGGGCAGATCATGAGGAACTACACATACCGGAGGGACTTGTGCCTGAATCGTATTCAATTGACCTTGTCGACTTCGAGAACCTGTATCAGAAACTGATAAACTCCACACTGAAGGAGAGAAAACAGATGAGGGGGCTTGAGGCAATGAGGCTGGATTCTATTGTGCTGGCAACACTGCTTGTTAAGTTTATCATCCAGAAGCTGAAGATAAAACAAGTTTTGCTTTCAAGTTTTGCACTTAAAGAAGGGGTTATTTATGAACTTCTTCATCTCGCCTAGTATCATCTGATCAAAACTGTCACATTGCTGATTGTTTTATTAATTTTTTCCTATGGCAAACATACTGGTCATTGATGATGAAAAGAGTATTCGGAATACTCTCAAGGAAGTTCTTGAATATGAGAATCATAAAGTTGATTTGGCAACAAATGGACCGGAGGGGTTGGAACTTCTCCAGAAGTCTGGCTATGATGTAGTCCTGTGTGATATTAAAATGCCTGAAATGGACGGTATTGAGGTGCTTGAAAAGATCAGTGAAAACCAACCCGATTTACCGGTCATCATGATATCCGGTCATGGCAACATTGACACCGCTGTGGAAGCCATCAAAAAGGGTGCCTATGATTTTATCGAAAAGCCGTTGGATTTGAATCGCTTGCTGGTAAGCATGCGCAATGCAACGGAAAGGAATGAGCTTGTCACGGAAACAAAAGTATTGAAACGCAGGATCAGCAAGACCTATGACATTGTTGGTGAATCAGCTGCCATATTAAAAGTCAAGGAGATGATCGAGCGGGTGGCACCTACGGATGCCAGGGTACTGATAACAGGTGACAACGGCACGGGCAAGGAACTGGTCGCCAGGTGGCTGCATGAAAAGAGCCAGCGTTCTTCAATGCCTTTTGTGGAGGTTAACTGCGCAGCCATTCCTTCGGAACTGATCGAAAG
>JAXDCR010000132.1:0-17941 GCA_034677845.1 Bacteroidales bacterium
GAACTCACCCCGAGGAAGTCTATCATGCCGATATGGGTGGTTGACAGGCAGACCACCCGCTGCACGGGGATCCTGATGCCGGTGTGGTGGCTGTCTTCAATCAGCGATGCCGGCATTTTGCTGCTGAGGGTGTACGTGTATCGCACGCCTTCTGCCTGCTGCCAGGGATCGAGAACCTGGAGGACGAGGCTGTCGCCTTGCCGTTCCATGGTGAAACCGTCTGCATGCGAAAGAGGTATGGAAAGCCGTTCAGCCGTATCCGCCATGATCCTGTCACGTGTTCCCCGGTTGCCGCATGAGGCCAGCAGCACCATGATAAGTGCCGGCAGGAAGGTTCTGATCATTGCATGACGGTTTCCCTGAAAGTCTCCCCTTCCCTTGGCCTGACCTGTGAATTGAAATACAGCTGCGTGATGGGCTTGCCGTTCACCTGATATGACTCTCCCCCGAAGGTCAGGAACCGAACCTGCCTGAACTCCTGCACCTGGTCATTGCGGATCACAATATAGCGGAATATCTCCCTGTATTTTTCCCTGTAAACCTCCAGGGTGACACCGGGGGGATATTTACCCTTCAGCTGGTCGAGGTAGAGCTGCAATTCCGATTCGTTCCTGAAGTCAAGGTCGCGGAGGGAGGCGGACTGGCCGGCGGCGGCAGAGGATGCGGCGGCAGTGGTGCCCTTCCCTGATCTGGCCAGAATCCGGTTTATCTCGTCAATTCTGGCAATGCGTTGCCGGGCATAAGCAGAGCCCGGCTGAAGGTTCAGGGCCCTGGTGTAAGTTTGTCTGGAAACAGCATAGTTGCCTGCATCGAATTCCCGGTCGGCCTGCGCGATGGCCTCTTCATATTCCCTCGCCAGCTGCTGTTCAGACTGCTGTTTTTTTTCGAGGGTGGCCATAAGGTCTCTGGTTTTCCTGATTTTTTCGGCGGCCAGCTGGTCCTCCGGCTTGTACCGGAGCGCTTCGCCGTATGCCCCGACAGATTCTTCGTAACGGCCGAGTGAATAAAGGCTGTCGGCCCTGTTCATGGTTTCAGCATACCTGTCCGCCGTTTCCTGTGCCATCAGCCGGGCAGCCGCCTGCTCCTGCACCAGCTGATCGGCTTCCGCAAGCATTTTCTGTGGAAGCGCTTCACCGGGTTTAATGGCAAGGGCACGCATATATTCGGCACGGGCGCCCTCATAATTCCTGGCCCTGAAATATTTATCCGCAGCTTCAAGAGCCATGGCATAGGCATTTTCCCTGGCCCTTTCCTGCGATGCCAGCCGCTGCCCTTCCTCAAGCATGCTGTTGATCTCCTCCATTCTCTGCCTCGGATATTCCGCGGCAGGCATGAGGCCCAGGGCTTCCGAGTACGCTGTCAGGGCTTCTTCATATTTCTTTTCCTCTTTAAGCCGGTCACCTTCTTCAATGGCTTTCCCGTATTTTTCCCTGATAAGCTGTTCCTCAGCGGCCCGTTGCTGTTCCTGCCGCACCAGTGCTTCCACCTCGTTCAGCTTAAGCTGTGCGCCTGCATCGCCGGGTCTTATATCAAGCGCCTGCCTGTATGCGTCAATCGCCTGCTGGTGCTGTCCTTCAGCCAGTGCGGCCTTCCCGAGCGACATGGCCCTGCCGTAGGCTTCATCCGCCGCCTTCTGCTGTTCGGCCCGCGTCATTGCCAGCCTGTCTTCAATTTTACGGATGCCGGACAGCGCGCGGCCTTCGTCGGCTTTTATCCGCAGCGCCTGGCTGTATTGCTCCCGTGCACCCTCAAGGTCATTCAGGGAAAGCAGTTCATCGCCCCTGTCAACAAGCGACTGCAGCAGCATCTGTTGCTGGCGTCGCTCCTCTGCGAGTTTCTGCTGTTCTGTCTCCTGCCTTCTGGTTTCAGTCAGCCTGGCGTCAGCGGCAGCATCGCCGGGTTTTAATTCAGCGGCCCGGACAAAAGCTTCCGCAGCTTTGGCGTATTGCTTCTGGACGAGGGCTGCCTCGCCTGCCTTCATGGCGTCAGCATAGGCATCCTCCTGCTTTTTGAGAACGGCAGCCTGTTCAGCTTTGATGGTGTTATCAATGGCAGCGATCTTCTGCCGGGCATATGCGTCTTCAGGCTTCATGGTGATGGCCTGCCGGTAAGCTGCCGTGGCACCATCGTAATTTCTGGCTTTGAAAAGGCTGTCACCCCTCGATACCACAGCCTGGTATGCTTTTTCGGCTTCCGCCAGCCTGGCATTTTCGGCTGCTCTTGCATCTGCCTCCTTCATGCGGTCAGCCTCTGCAATCTTTTGTTTGGGAAGGGTTTCCAAAGGCTTTATCTGCAGTGCCACCTTGTACTGCTCCCTGGCTTCATCGTATTTCTTCTGACCCATAAGCAGGTCAGCACTGGCAAGGGCTGCCTTATAGGCTTCATCCGTTGCCTTCTGTTTTTCCTGTTCGGCAAGCTGGCCGGCGATTATGCCGTTTATCTCTTTTATCTTTGCTGCCGGGGTTGCCTCAGCAGGTTTGATATCAGCGGCCTCACCGTAATACTGCAGGGCTGTGCCATAGTCCTTTCTGCCGTATGCCTGTGCCGCTTTGGCCACCGCCTGGTTATACCTGTCATCGATGTCGCGCTGTGCCATTTTTTCAGCCTGCTGCGCCGCGAGAAGCGACTGCACGCCCGATATCTTCTGTGCCGCAGTTTCATCCCCCGGCTTCAGCGCCATGGCAGATTTGTAGGCGGTGAGGGCTTCCGTGTAACTCTGCTTTGCCATCAGGGCATCTCCGTCGGCTATGAATTTGCTGTACGACTCAGTTGTGGCCCTGTCACGGTTCATGGCATTTTCAAGCTCCGACAGCCGTTTCTGCGGATAGCTTTCGGTAGGGTACACCGCCAGGGCTTCTTCATACGCCAGCTTGGCGGCCTGATAATCCTTCCGTGAGGCAAGCTGGTCACCCTTAAGCAAGGCTGCCTCGTATTTATCCATCATGCATTCCTCATAACTGATCAGCACGTTTTCGATCCTGGGACGCATGGCATTCACATAGTTCCTGTCAGAAACGAACTTCTGCTGCCTGACATCGAAGCTGACCCTGTCAACCGGCTCATCGAGCACACTGTAATCAACCCCTTCGCAATACCTTACCAGACCCATTGAAAATTCACTTACCCATGTCCCCTTCTGTTCATCCGGTATGGTTGTGTTAAAGCTGATGCGCTTGCTCATGAGTTGCTCTTTCGATATCTCGATCACGTACTGTTTGTTCATTTCGAGACGGAAAGAAAAACTTCCGTCGGGTCCCGTCTGGATTTTTTTCACCACCCTGCCATCCTCATAAAGCGTGGCGGTCGCCCTTCCCAGCGGCTCCATGTCAAGCTCGGAGGTGCCAATGACTTCCAGGTATCTGTCTGACAAAGAGGTCTGGCCCTGCAGCCTTCCGGCCAGGGTAAGTAAAATCAGCCATGGCATCAATGCCCGCACCAGGGTTGTCATGTTCAGGATCCGCGAAGTTGACGTATATATCATACTTTGTTTCGTGCAAAATGTTACCAAATCTGCCGGTAAAATGGACCGGCTGAATGATGAACAGGCGGTCTCTCATCTCGACACGGCCAGCTTACGTGTCAGTATCTGATCCCCCATCATGATCCGCAGGACATAGATACCATCTGAGAGTCCCCCCGTGTCAAGCCTGATCAGACGCTGGTAACGTCCGTAAGTGCCGCTGTGCATCACCTGTCCCCCCATGCTGATGAGCTCCAGTTTCACCTCCTCTTCGGTCATTTCGCTGAAGACGATCCAGCAGACCTCACCGGAGGGATTGGGGTACAGCACCAGTCGCTCTTCCCCGTATGGCCACGGTTCAGGTTCAGCCAGGCTGTCATAGACGACCGGATATACGGCATAGGAGCTGTACACTGCCCCTGAGGTGAAGGCAGGCAGCGACTGCCAGCGGATCCCATCGTGCACCCAGGCTGTGTTGCCGTCCCCCGCGCTCCTTCCGCCGGCCATCAGAACGGAAAACGTGTCGGGATAGGTGTAATATACCTCGTAGCCGGCAAAAAAAGTGTCACGTACGGAGACAGGCTCCGCAAATCTTACCAGGGCCGTTGCATACGGGGTGAGGTCGCCCATCATCACATCCTGTTCGGCAAGGACGATGTCAGGAACGGATGTGCCTTTCCACAGGCGCACCGTGATGCGCGATTCGGCGGAGGCAGCGTAGTTCTCTCCCACCTCAATCAGAAGCCCGAACAGCTTTTTCTCTTCCGGCAGCGCATATCGTTCGGCAAACTGTGTCAGGTGATCCGGATTATGGCCTGACAGGCTTCCCCATGTATAACTTCCGGGCACGGGCAGTTTCTCCTCTCCGGGTTGAATGTTGGTAAGTGTGTCGGCCGTTTCCCAGAAGGAGTGGTATGGATCAAAGCCGTCGATATAACGGATGCCCTTGTTTTGCGGGTCGAGCCAGTATTTCAGTTGTCCCCCGCTGCGGCTGTCATGGTTCCAGTCAATGTGAACGGCCTGGAAATAGTCGTCAACCGGATTGTCACAGGTGGCTTTGCCGCCGGTGAGGGTTCCCACGATACGGTTTTTCTGGTCAAAGAAGGGGGCGCCGGAAGAACCGGCTTCCGTTGTGCCATTGTCCCACCGGCTCACTTTCCAGTGGGAGTTCGGGAGGAAGCTGCCGTTGAAAGTGACCAGGCTCAGCGCGTCGTTGTCGACCGCCACCTTTTTTACATCTCCCTGGGGGTGGTGAATGGTATAGCCTGATTGCGGCTGTGTGCCTGTGGCATCCCAGCCGGCATAATAGGGACGGTATTCGACCGGAACCGGTTCAAGCAGTTCCAGGAGAACGAAGTCAAGGTCATCCGTGCCTGCCCGTATGGTGGCGCCTGAAAGACTCTTTCCGGCATCGCCGTCATCTCCGTCGCAGAGGGGACTTTCATAGCCGAAATAAAACAAAGCCTCGTTGGCATCCGGTTCGGTGCTGATGCAATGTTTTGCCGTCAGCACATAGTTACGGCCGTTGAGATCTCCGTTGTTGACAAGGGTCCCCGTGCAGCGTTCCCCTCCCGAGTATACAATGCGCACCACTGCCTGCTTGTTTATCTGATAGTCGGCGTCCTCAAAACAGGCAATATCCTGGTTGCATTCCCCTGAACGGCCGTACCATCCGTCTTTTTCAGGCATGCTGTCATCCGCAGGTTCTGTGATACAGCCTGCACTGGCCACCCCAAGCCGGCCGAACTCCTCCTGGTACGAGGGTACCTGCATTTCGGCATATATGGTTTCGCCCCTGATCCATGAGGTGGCCAGCAGTTCCGTGTATTTGTTGTTAAGGTCGGAGAAGGCACCGAGGATCTGTCCCTGCAGGCTGTCATACAAAAAGAGTCTAACCCCGCGGTTCAACCGGTAAGGTTTGAACACAAGGTTCATGGCCAATGCCCCTTCGGCCCGGAATGCAGCCCGCCATAACCTTGATCCGTCCTCCATCACATCCCACACGCCGATGCTGTCCACTCCCATGTCCGCTTTCACGGAAACTCCGTTCACGGGTACTTTCAGCAGCGACGACTGGCTGCTTTCCGGAAGGGCATCCCGGATGGCAGTTCCGACAGGCAGATCATACACAGGCACTTCGGGAGCTCCGGGGTAGTGAAGCGGATATGGTGTTCCTGGAAGCGACAGCTGGGCATGGCAGGGAAAAGAGGTTAGCATCAACGATACCGACAGGGCAAGAAAAGCGACAAGGGGCGGTGCTGGTTTCATTCCGTGGCGGGTTGGTTATATTCAGTGATGATCTGGTTACATTACAGGGGTGCCTGTTATAGGTATTTAACGCAGCAATCCGCCGTAAGTTGCATCGGCCGGGCCATGCCACTGGCATTATATACGGAAAACATCAGGATGAGGGAGATTTGTCAAAGCGCAACGACAGCGACAGGCAGAATGACCGTCCCGGCATCGGATAGTAACGAACCGGTTGGTATGACACGTCGAACAGATTCTCTATGCGCAGCATCAATGACGTCATCAGACGGTTCCACTGCCTGTCAGCCCCTGCCATAATGTCGGTGATGCCATAAGCCGGAAGCCATGAACTCCCGTCCCCCCCCTCTTCTGAATTCCGTGCACCGGTCATGGTATATAAGCCTCCAATCATGAAAGCGCCCCACCTGAAACTAACATTCATCCCGCCTTTGTGCAGGGGAACATACACAAGCTGGCTGCCCTCAAGCTTCCCGTTGTCGTCATAGGTGGCTGTCACAACGCTGCGGTTATACGTATAGTGCATGTTTCCCGAGACCTTCAGTTTACCGGCCGGAAGGGTGAAGTTCAGAAACACCTCGCTTCCGCGGGCAAGCACTTTCTTGTATTCAACAGGCGTCACAGAGTCGCTTACGATCCACTGTATCCAGTTGTCCACTGACTGCATGTAGAAGGAGACGTTCAGGTTCAGCCCTGCTGAGCCTGTGGGGCCACCCTGCCATGCCATTTCAGCCGCCAGGTCGCCGCCCCATCCCTTTTCGGGCCTGAGAGCAGGATTTCCACCCGGCTTCCAGTATTTCTCATTCATGGATGGTTTCCTGAACTTGCTCGAAACCTCCGACCGCAGCACGAGCCACCGGTTCACCCGGAAACGGGCACCAAGGGAAAGCTGCAACGGCGGATTCAGTCCCCTTAAATACTCCTGTCTCACCCCGCCGTTGATGACCCATCTCGAAAAGCCAAGTTTAAGGTTTCCGTACACAGCCGCCTCATTTTCGATCACCTTCCCCGGGTAATTGTTCGATATGCCCTGCAGGTGCGAAAAGCTGGCACCTGCTCCCGCGGTCAGCGCCTTGCTGAAGCTGTGTCTGAATTCAGCGCCGCTCAGCACGCTGCGTGTGGCGATCCGTGAATCCACCGGGTAGGTTGTTCCGTCATATTCATACCGGTCTGTGTACCTGATGGATTCAGAGAACCAGGCTGCTTTGACAAGCAGCAACGAGCGTGAAAATGTCCTCCGGTACCCTGAAAAGACCCTCAGGTTGCCGTCTTTCTGAAGGCCGAAAGAAGGCGATGTGCTACCCATCATGGCGGGAATCTCCTTTCTTTTGTCCTGGTACCATATTCCCGCCTCTATGTAATTGCCGTTTCCCGGTCGCAGGAATACATTCTGAATGAGGCCATGGCTGCTGTAGGCGTTATGCGCGGAAGCGACGAGCGGATCGCCGCCAAGGTAAGGGTCGCGGTAGCTGAAGTCATTTTCCGACCTGCGGCTCAGCAGCGCGGCACGGTACTGCATCCTTGACCCTCCGGCCTTCAGCTCCGCATAATGTCCTTCGGTGCCGTAGCTGGCGCCTTCCAGTTCATATTCCGCCGATAACCGGTTACTCCAGTCCGCCTCATTGGCCATGTCAATGGTGCCCCCAATGGTGCCGCTGCCATACAGCACGGATGACGCACCGTTGATAAGGCAGACAGACTGCATGAAGCTGGCAGGGATGAGTGACAGGTCCGCCTGTCCCGATGCGGGTGAGTTGATCGGAAAGCCGTTCCAGCTGACCGTGCTGTGGTTTGACCCGGTACCTCGCAAAGACAGTGACACAAGGCTTCCGGCGCTGCCGTATGAACGCACCACGGCCGGCAGACTGTGGCTGATCAGACTGCCGAGGCTGCTTTGACCTTCCTTAGACAGTTCCGTCCTGTCTACCTGGTGGCTTGCCTTGTCGTCGGCAAAGAACCTGGCGTTGCTTTCGGTGATGATGACTTCCTGAATCTGCGTCGCATTGGGATCGGGGTCCTGTGCCCTGATGCCCGCGGCAAGGATGAATAATCCTGCTGACAATAAAGCTGGTGATTTCATAATGATGGACAACTTGTTTAATCCCGAACAAACACATGGCCGGCAGGTCTTCTGACTCGCTCCCTTCAGCGGCGCCTTCCCATCCCGGGGGGGGACAGTGGCATAAGGTGCGCTGAAGCTTTCAGGAGCTCACAGCAGCGGGCACTGTTCAGGTCTTTCACCTGATTCCCTATTATCCGTAACCGGTGTGCGGTTCCGGAACCGTAGCCGTTGCAAAAGTAAAAAAAAATGCATCTTTCCAAGGATTCTCCCGCTGAATTTTATAAACCCTTGTTAACAGTCTTCCTTACCCTTCGCCCGGCATTTGACACGCGGCAGTGTGCTTTTGCGCTAAATTTTATATCTTTCAGCAACCTAACAACCTTAAGGCATGAGCATAGAAGACAGGATCCGCTCATTGAGAGAGAGCCTCCATTATCACGACCACTGCTATTATGTGCTGGCCCGGCCCGAGATCAGCGATGCACAGTACGACGGTATGATGGCCGAGTTGCAGCGGCTTGAGCAGGAATACCCGCAGTATGCCGATCCCCTGTCGCCCACGCAACGTGTCGGCGATGACCATGACAACGCTTTCACCCAGGAAGCCCATGGTTATCCGATGCTGTCACTTGGCAATGCCTATTCCTTCGATGAGCTGCGCGATTTTGAGGGGCGCATCACCAGGATACTGCCCCGGGAACCTGTCGAATATGCCTGCGAGCTTAAATACGACGGCGTGTCAATAAACCTGAAGTACGAGGGGGGGCGGCTGGTCAGGGCGCTGACAAGGGGTGACGGCGAAAAGGGCGACGACGTGACAGCCAACGTGCGCACGATACGCAGCATACCGTTGCAGCTAAGAGGCAGCGGTTATCCCGGTTCTTTCGAGATCCGGGGCGAGATAATCCTGACAAACGAAGGGTTCGCAAAGATGAACAGGGAAAGGGAGGAGAATGGCGAGGTTCCTTTCGCCAATCCAAGAAATGCCGCTGCCGGCACCCTGAAGTTGCAGCATTCGGCGCTGGTGGCGCGCAGGCCGCTGGACTGTTTCCTCTATCAGCTGGCCGGGGAGGAGCTGCCTTTTGCCACCCATGTTGAAAACCTGAATGCAGCCAGAGAATGGGGCTTCAAGGTACCTTCCTACCTGACACGGTGTCACAGCCTGCAGGAGGTTTTTGCTTACATTGAAAAATCCGAGCTGCTGAGAGACAGTCTTCCGTTTAACATCGACGGTATTGTCATCAAGGTGGATTCGATCCGCCAGCAGCAGCTGCTGGGATATACGGCTAAAAGTCCCCGCTGGGCCATAGCCTTCAAATTCAGAGCCAAGCAGGCGGTGACACGGTTGCTGTCAGTTGACTACCAGGTGGGTCGCACCGGGGCAGTGACCCCTGTGGCCAATCTCGAGCCGGTGCTGCTGGCAGGCACCGTAGTAAAACGAGCCTCGCTCCACAATGCAGATCAGATGGCGTTGCTGGGTATCAGGGAGGGCGACTGGCTGAGGATTGAAAAAGGAGGTGAGATCATACCCAAGGTGGTGGCGGTTGAGTTGGAAAGGAGAAAGGCCGGTTCGCTTCCCATGGTGTTTCCGGAGCGCTGTCCGGTGTGCGGAAGCGCTCTTGTCCGGCAGAAAGGTGAAGCCCGCCATTTCTGTCCCAACGACACCGGCTGTCCCCCCCAGATCAAGGGCAGGCTGGTCCATTTTGTTTCGCGCAGGGCAATGGATATAGCACTGGCGGAGGCCACCGTTGAGCAGTTGTACGGAAGGGGCCTGCTGCAGAACGTGGCCGATTTTTACAGGCTGCGGAAAGAGCAGCTTTTGCAGCTTGACCGTTTTGCCGACAGGTCGGCCGATAACCTGATCAGCAGCATCGAAGCTTCCAGGCAGGTGCCTTTTGAGAGGGTTCTTTATGCGCTGGGCATCCGTTACGTGGGGGAGACGGTGGCCCGCAGGCTTGCTGCCCATTTCAGGTCCATGGAGGCGCTGAGCAGGGCCAGCCGCGAGGAACTGATGCAGGTGGGGGAAATCGGGGATATCATTGCCGACAGCCTGCTGTCGTATTTTTCAGATGACCGCAACAGGCAGCTGATAAGTGACCTTCAGCAAGCGGGTCTGCAAATGACTGCCGGCGAAACCCCTGCACCCAGGTCAGGCCTCCTGGCGGGAAAGATATTCGTCCTCTCGGGGGTTTTCACCCGTTTTTCGCGTGAGGGTATGCAGCAGTTCATAGAGGAAAACGGGGGCCGCTGCAGCGCTTCCGTTTCACCCTCCGTGCATTACGTGGTGGGGGGCGACAGGATGGGACCGGCAAAAAGGGAAAAGGCACGTCAGCTGAACATACCCGTGATCACGGAGGATGAGCTGCTGGTCATGGCAGGCCGGCCTTAACGTGTCTGCTGATGCAAACCGCCGGTCGCTGTGGTCTGCCGCACATCAGGCATCATCAGCGTCTGTCTCTGTGGGCGGCTGCAACAAAAAAGCTGTTGTCTCGCGTGAGACAACAGCTTTTTTGTCTGTACACCGGAAGGACTACTGGGTCAGCTGGAACACAACCGGTATGGTGAACTGCTGCTTGACGGCACGGCCGCCCTGCTTGGCAGCCACCCATTTGGGCGAGGAGAGGATCACCCGTTTGGTTTCCTCATCCAGGCTGGGATCCACACCGCGTATGATAACGACATCCACCACTTCGCCCCTTGAGTTGACGGCAAACTGCACCGTCACACGTCCGAAAATGTTATTTTCTATGGCCAGCGGCGGATATACGATGTTAGCCTGCACCCATGCCCTGAAGTCGTCAATGCTGCCGCCCTGGAAGGTAGCCTGCTCCTCAACGAATACAAATGCAGGTTCTTCCTCGACGATTACTTCCTCTTCCTCCTCCACAACCTCGATGATCTGTTCCGGCACCGGTTCGTTGATCACGGTGGCCCTGGCATCTTCAACAATGGCCAGTTCCACTGCTACCGTGACGGTGTCAACGACCACCGGAGGCGCGTATGAGATCTGTTGTTCGGTTGCCGATGGCGGGGGTGGCGGGGGTGCCACGACTGTCAGGTCATCCTCTTCGACGTCAATGACCTCCATGGTTGTGGAAACCTCTTCCACCAGTTCGACCACCTTGTCCTTATCCCTGATGGCTTTGATAAAGGGAACCGCAATGCCGCCCGTGACACCGATCAGGGAGATCAGAAAGGCCACGACCAGGTATCGGGCGAATCTTTTCCTCAGCCAATAGGCCCCGTATTCCTTGTTCCTGGTTTCAAAAACGATATCCTCCAGTGTAACCGCTTTCCGGGATGAATCTTTTTTGCTCATGTTATTAATCCGTTAAAAGTTAATTATTACTGGCTGCTCCTCCGCGTGCTCTGGCCGCGTTGAAGTTGGATACCATCTTCATTTCAACCGTGTTGATATCAACGACAGAATAACGGGCGATGTTGGTGATCGCCATTTCATCTATGATATCCACAAAGTTTTTATAACTCACATTGTCAGTGGCCTTGATCAGCACAATAGGCCCTGCCTTGTCATCGGTCAGCATTTTCCTTCTCATCGATTCAATGGTGTCTGCCGGAACCTTCAGCCTGCCCTCGCTGACAGCAAGATTAAGGCTGTCGACCCGAAGAAACAGTTCCTTGTTCCTTTGAAGAAGGATCCTGCGAATGCCGTCTGCGCTGTAATCGGTTTCCTGCAGCACCGGCAGCGACTCCTTCGTGGGGTCCGCCAGGCCTGCATACCACAGGATCTTGTTGTCGCCGGTAAGGATTACGTGGAAAGCGCGTGAGTCATCAATCTGAGGCGCATTCTGTTGTTGGTCTTCCCGCAGCTTTTCAGGAAAGATAACCTCCATGACCTTGGCCTTGCTGAATTGTGAGGTAAGCATGAAGAAAGTCAGCAGCAGGCTTGCCAGGTCCACCATAGGCGTCATGTCTATGTGAAAACTGTACTTTTTCGCCCGTTTCTTGCCTTTCTTCTTACCACCACCTTCGTGTTCTACTACTTCTGCCATAATGTCTTGTCTTTAAAGGTTAAGGTTAGAAATGTCCACATTGGCCACTTCAAGATTGGTGACCAGATTAAATACCCTCACGTTGTTATCCTGCAGTGCATCAATAACCTTTCTCACAGCCTTGTAATCGGAAGTGTTGTCACCCCGAAGCACAACGCTGATTTCGGGGCTCACCAGACGGGTGGCACGGATCCACATGGAAAGCTGGTTATCCGTTGAATCCATGGGCATTCCCGTGTTCAGTTTGTCACCCGCAGCCCTGTCAGGGGAGTTGATCCATTGTTTCAGGCTGGTGATTGGCAGGGAGAATGATTCAAGTGCCGCGAACTTGGCGATCTCTTCTTCGGTGAACTGGAGACCACGCTGGGCGGCAATTTCCCTGAGCACCTTTTCCCTGATGCGTTCAGATGTGTCAATCCCGTTGTCTATATTGAAGAAGACCTGGTTGTTGGCATCAACGGTGATGGTCATCTTCCTTTTATCCGGAGCCGTGAGGTTGGATATGGAATAAGGCGTGTCCACCACCACCGATTCCTGGGGACGGAACTGCGCGGTCAGCATGAAAAATGTCAGCAGGAGGAAGAACGTGTCAACCATCGGGGTCATGTCGATCCTCGGTGGTTTTTTCTGCATTTTGATTTTTGCCATTTTTCCTTTTGTTTATTTCATAAAGAAAGCTGTATTTTTTTTAACAGCCGGTCCTTATTACTTTTTCAGGGATGCGGCAAAGGTCTGGACAAGGCTGAAGCCACCTTCGTCAATCTTGTATGTCATTCCGTCGACCCTTGAGGAGAAGTAGTTGTAGAGAATCAGTGACAGCGTGGAACCTGCGATACCAAATGCAGTGTTGACAAGGGCTTCAGAAATACCGGTCGACAAAGCCAGTGCGTCGGGGGCGCCTGCGGTTGCCAGAGCGGCAAATGCGCGGATCATGCCGAGCACGGTTCCGATCAGACCGACGAGCACGGATACGGAGGCTGTGGTCGACAGGATGATCAGGTTTTGCGACAGCACGGGGAGTTCGAGGGCAGTGGCTTCTTCCAGTTCCTTCTGCAGGGCAACCACTTTCTGGTCATTCATCAGAGACTTGTCGTTCTGCAGTTCACGGTATCTTTTAAGACCCGCTACCATAACATTGGCCATGCTTCCCCTGTGCTTATTGCAAAGGGCTGTGGCTTCCTCGATCTTGTCTTCCGAGAGCAGGGTCTGCAGGTTGCGCACAAACACGCCCAGGCTGCCGCGACCTTTGGCCCTTGACAGTGAAATGAGCCGTTCGATTGAAATGGTCAGCACCAGCAGGTTGATACCGATCAGTATGGGAACGATAAAACCGCCTTTGTAAATGATGCCCAGGTAATTGCCTTGAATCACTTCCCCTTCGGGATTGCCGCCTACGAAATTAACCGGATTGCCCATGATATTCTTGTAAATCAAGTACCCGGCCAAAAAACACAGCACCATAACCGTAATTACAAATATTGATTTCAGTGCTTCCTTTAAAGTTTGTCCTTTCATGTTCTTTTGTTTAAAAGTGTATAATTAATTGGGTTAAATGTTTCCAAGGGTACAAAGGAAAAAAAATTTTTTTAAAAAAACTATTTCATCAAATAAAAATATATCAGTCAAAACCAGCATTATGGGCTTGAAACATGAAGCACCCTGCTATCGCAGGTTACGTTCCATGTTGATCACCTTTGTCAGATCCTCGATCGTCTGCCTGACCTGGGCATTGTTCGGGTCAAGTGCCAGCACCTTCTGGTAGGTGGCGCGTGCGTTGATATAATCCTTGACATTGTAATAGCTGAGGTAGGTGTACTGAAGGGCGTCAAGCTGCCAGCTCTTGTTTGCCGGATCCAGGTTTTCCATCTTTTCGGCCCAGCTTCTCAGGGTGGAGTTTGAGTTCTTCTGAAGGTTGTAAAAACACATGTACCGGTATGCCTCATACAGTTCCGTTTTGTATTTCTGCGTCTCCGTGCCGATCTTGTCGATCATGTTCTGGAATTTCGGAGCCGCAAGTCCTTTTTCGCTCGAGGGGTCCATCTTTGAATAGGTTCTTGCCAGGTACAGGTAGCCTTGTATGTTATCCGGCTGTGCCGCAATTATCTTGGAAAATATTGAATCGGCTTCCGGAAGCATGTCAAGCTGGTAATAGCATCTCCCGATGTACATGACGTCGTTCAGGTCCTCCTCCCCTTTCAGGGCAGCCTTCCGGTTGAACATACGGATGGCGCCCTCGTACCAGCGCCCGTTGTAAAAGTTCATGGCCATCTCGGTGACGAGGCCGATATCATTCGAATCCAGCGCATATGCCTTCATATACTGGTCGAATGATTTGCGCATCTTCAGAGAGTCGCCGGCGGAAGTTCTGTACAGCATCTTGGCATAGTAGGAATAGTCCCTCGCAATGATTTCATCCTCATTTTTAACATTATTGAAGAAAATCTCCATGTAGCTGATGCCTTTCTCCAGGTCCTGCGGTTTCATTTCATAGCAGCTGTATCCGGCAATGCGGTTGAGGTAGTTGCGCGACTGGTCAACTTTCAGCACTTCCTCGATTACCTCAAGGGCACCGGCGTAGTCACGCGACTGGAACAGGGAGGTTCCGTAGCGTACCATGGCAGGGGTGTTGTTGCCCGACAGTTCGATGAACTTCTCGTAGTTCTGCTTGGCAAGGTCATGCATGCCGGCCTTTGTGTAAAGCTCGCCAAGGCTCCTGTAAACAGGGGCAAAGTCGGGATCTATTTCCCTTGCTTCCTCAAAATAGGGCCTGGCTGCATTCAGATTGGGAACCCTCATGTATATGTTTCCGATCTTGATCTTCGGAACCGGCGAGGTCTGATCAAGGCTGAGTGCTTTGTTGTAATTGGGCAGTGCCTTGGAAGCGTCATTCTGGGATATGTAGATATCGCCAAGTGTCACGAAAATCTCAGGGTTGGTCGGGTCGATGGCTGTTGCCTTTGCAATGTAGCTCAGGGCTCTCGGATAGTTGATCACTTTGCTGTAAAGCTGTGCCTCGGCCATCTTGGTCAGCAGCACAGCGTGTGTCGGCTTGATCTGTTTCTTTTTGATCGGAATGGTGGCTTCGGCCTGGTTGAAATAACTTTGTGCCTTGGTCGTGTCGCTGGTTCTCAGCAGGGTCACGGCGCCCATTCCCACCAGGTTCAGGGCATTTCCGGGTGCCTGCTGCAGGCCTCTCTGAAAGAGCTGTTCAGCCTGGTTGGCAAATTGTTCCAGCGAGTTTGAAAAAGTATCGGAAAGGTAATCTTTCAGCAATGCTTCTCCGTAATAATAATAAAGGTTGCCGTTGGCAGGTTCCTTTGTCAGCAAAGCTTCAAACATCTTCTCCGCTTCCTCATACTGTTCGCTTTTGACAAGGTTGACCGCGCTGTTGAAATCCTGACCCAGCACAGGAACCGCCATCAGGCACAGCAACATCACAATTCTCGTTTTCATGGTATAGTTATATTAATTGTAATCAATCATTGATCAATCATTCGGTACTCACCTGTATAAGGCGCACCGGGATAGTGGCAGGCAGCATCCCCATCTTGAGCAGGATGCGCTGCCCCATGTCCCCCGCCAGGTAGCTTATAAATCCGCTTCCCAGTCCCACGAAAGTCTCCCGGCTTATGGCATAGACTTCCCTGGTGAACGGGTACGATTTGTCGGCAATATAGGCCGGATGCGGCCTGAAATACTCATCAGCTTCATTGTTGAATTCGGCCGTGAGACCCACCACGCTTACCTTATCCAGGAATGAACGGGTGAGGGAATCGTCCGCGTCGCTGATCCAGTTCACGCTAATGACGCCCATGGCTCCCGGATGGCTTCCGACATAATCCACCACAGCCGGGTATGAACCTGCTGCCACGCAGTAGTCCGGCAATGTGTCGGAGGGTATTCCCAGTTTCCTGGTAATGGTACGCACACTGCTCGATCCGGGGCTGTCAAAAACAATCCTGATCGCATCGGACGGCGCTTTGGGATTGATATCCTTCCATGAGGTCGTTTTACCGGTGAACATGTCTTTTATTTCGCTGTATCGTATCAGGCTGTCAGCATTTGACCGGTTGACAATGAAAGCCACCGCATCATGGGCGATCGTGGTCGACTTGGTCACGTACAAGTCCTGTCTGAGGTAGGCAATCTCATTTTCCGTCAGTGGCCGGCTGGTGATCATCAGCCTGACAGAATCCTTCATGAAAAGTTTCAGAATGCTGTCTTCCGGCGCATAGGTGGGATTTATGAAAGCATTCTTATAGGTACCCTCAAATGCAGCTATTTCGGCTTCCGCCATCAGCTGGTAGGCATCATCCACGGCAATGCGGATGTTGCCCCTGGTCGGCCTTTCGTCCGTGGCCTCCTTTCCCATCATGTTGCAGCCTGCACAGCATAACAACAGACCCAGGAAAATATATGCCACTTTGCTTTTCATTGCTCTTCTTCTTCTATCTCTCTTTCCCTTAATTTCTGAAATATGATGGCTGCCCTGAAAAGTCCGTAACAAATCAACACAATGCCAAATATGTTCCTGAATGAATCCGGCACGTATTCGAAAGCATCCGAAAAGGTGAGGTAACTGCCAAAGATAACAAATAAGGCGGCTACTGCAAAGCCTATAATTGTTGTAACATATCCGGCTATACCACTTTTTTTCATTAACTATCAAACACTTTCAGGCACATTTTTCTGAGAGCCCCAAATTTATAAAAAAAGTAACAAAATAGATGCCAATTTAATTGATTAAAAAAATTATTTTATTTGAAAAGCCATTGCAAAGGGTTGAAAGTAAATATAATGGGGATGAAGGCAGACAACCGGCCAAACAGGTTGACGGCAAGTCACTCCGAGCCGGCTGCCAGGGAAGGGTTTTTTGACAATGAGGTAAATGTCTTTTCAGTACACTGTCAAATCAAATATGTCGTTCCGGTCCCATCCGCCCCAGTACTTTATGGCTGCCCTGCGGACAAGTTCCCAGTAGAGTTCGCTGCTGATGCCGTAAATGCGGCTGTATTCCCCGATTTCCTTCTCAATCTGCAGCCGGTGGCTTTCTTTCAGTTCCAGCCGTATTCTTCTGCCCATGCAGGTGAATTCGGCTGCCGCATCGCGACGCGGTTCCGCGGACACGGTAATGAGACCATGACCGAGGGTGGCGCCGGTGCTGACCTGCAGTCCGTCGTTCAGGCAGCTGAAGGGGGTTACGCTTCCGGCATATGAAACAATGTGCATCTCATCGATGCCGGTGCCGAAATATTCCCTGGCGCGGATGCCCATCTTGACACCGATGACGGCGTACACCCCCAGGTGTCCGTGCAGCTCGTTTGCCAGCACACAGGCGTTCCATTCCTCGCTGCCGTATGCATCAAGGGTCTTCCGGAGCATGGGCCGTATATCTTCCTGGTACCATGAAGTGTCAGCGGGGAAACGTGACAGCACCTGCCTTTTGACAGATGTCTGCCCCCTCAGCACCTGCAGGTAGCCATCCTGGAACTGACTGCCGGAGGCAAGGGCACTTATCCGGTGGCACACCATTCCTCCGGTTGTGTCACTGGTAAAAAGTGTCGGAAAATGAAGGTACAGCACGCTCATTTCATCGAAAGCGCGGGAGGCGAAAGGGTCTCCCGACAGGGTCAGGGATGTGCCAATTCCTGCGGCATAATCACCGGGGAGAGACCGTATCTTTTCCGCCATGGCGGCGCTGTATAGCATCTGCGTCATGCTGCCGTCGACCAGGTGCAGATTGAGGTTTTCCCCGGCAATGCTCCTGCAGGCATCCCTGTCCAGGTTGTAATTGAAATTGTTTTCATCCATAAGGCAGTTGCTGCTCCAGAGGGCGGTCTTCAGCCGTGAACGAAGGCCGCTGCAGCTGTCAAGGCAAAGCTTCAGCGTGCTCAGGCTGCCCAGGCAGATGAAAGTAACCGGGTCTGTTGTATTCGCCAGCACAAAGTTCACCACATCCGCAGCCCCGGTCATGGTACCGGCCGTTCCGTCCGTGTTCGTCTTCCCCCATGGCAGTTCAAATGCCGGTTGATGGTTGAGGGCCTTCACCGAAGGATCGTCGTTGATGCCCGTCATGATACCTTCATGATGCAGATCCGCGAGCAATGACCTCAGCTTCATGTGGCAGGTCACCGCATC
>JAXDCR010000133.1:0-3691 GCA_034677845.1 Bacteroidales bacterium
AGGAGTTTGAAAAGCTCCATCACCTCAGGATGGATGCAGCAAAGCCTTAGTTTCCCCTCGGTGCTGCTGGCTGTTTTCAATATGGAAAGAAACACGCCGAAGCCTGAGCTGTCAATGTATCGTACTCCTTCCAGGTTAAGGATCATTCGGGTGTGTGGACTGTTGAAAAAACTCTTCAGGTCTTCCTTGACAGGTTCGGTTATAAGGGCATTGAAACGGTCAACCTGATCAAAACGAACCACGATAATATTGTTAATCTTTTCTGTTTTAAGCATGGCTCAGGAAATCATTATAAATACATTTCAATATTTTTTTCGACAACGGTAAGTTCTTCAGAAGCAGCTGCCGTTGCTTCAATGAAGTGCTTGATAATAGCAGGATATCTTTCAGGATTTATACCTTCCCTGGCAAGCAGCTCCAAGGTTTTCAGGTCTTTTGCCAGTTCTTCCATACCCATAATTGAAACAGAGGATTTGGCCTTGTGCGCCAGCTTGCCCAGCAGCTCAAATTCGCCCCTGCCGAACAGGTTTTTCATTTCCACAGCGAATTCCTCAACCTGGCTCTTGAAAATGGAGATCATTTCCAGAACCAGTTCCTTGTTTCCCCCGGACATTTCACGGAGATAGGAAAGATCAGTAATCATGAGTCAACAAAATTCTTTCAAATGATGTTGTCTATAAAAATAATTCATTTTTTTTATATGCCGTTCTGATTGAAACCAGTATTTTATACCCTGCCATGAACAACCTGATGCTAGTATCGACTGCTGCCATTCTGATTAAGCGAGCAGGGTAATATAAACAGATCAAATCCTGCCGGAAATTCTTTTTTTTTTTAATAGTATTGTGAAAAGTTCATGAACATGAAACGAACCGTATTCCATCCCAGGCATAAAAGTCTGGGAGCACGTATGGTAAGCTTTGCAGGATATGAGATGCCACTGGAGTACACCGGAATCAATGAAGAACATCTGGCTGTCAGAAGGGGAGTGGGTCTCTTTGACGTGTCACACATGGGGGAAATCTGGATCAGGGGCAGAAATGCACTGGCATTTCTGCAGCGGGTTTCATCCAATGATGCATCTGCGCTGGTGCCGGGTAAGGCCCAGTATTCCTGTCTTCCGAACGGAAGGGGCGGGATTGTGGATGACCTGATCGTTCACCAGTATGATGAATCAACATTCCTGCTTGTGGTCAATGCCTCGAACATAGAAAAGGACTGGGCCTGGCTTGTCAGCCATCAGATGCCCGGGGTGGAACTCGAGAATCGTTCTGACTGCACTGCCCAGCTGGCGCTTCAGGGTCCCCTTTCAAAGGCTGTTCTTCAGAAAATCACGCCGGTAAATCTTTCATCGCTTCATTCTTTTCATTTTACGGAAGGACAGGTTGGCGAAGTCAGCGGTGTGATGATTGCTGCAACTGGTTATACAGGGGCCGGAGGCTATGAGCTTTATTTTGATGAACGGAAGGGGCTGGCGATTTGGGACCGGATCATGGATGCCGGAAAGGAATGGGACCTTAAACCAATAGGCCTTGCCGCCAGGGATACCCTGAGGCTTGAAATGGGATACTGCCTGTATGGCAATGATATAGACGACACCACCTCTCCCATAGAAGCCGGACTGGGCTGGATAACCAAGCTGACTGAAACCAAGGATTTGATTGACAAGCAAATCCTTATGGATCAGAAAGTTAATGGGGTGAGTCGTAAACTGGTGGGTTTTAAAATGATTGACAGGGGAATACCCCGTCACCTGTATGAGATATATGATGACAAAGGTGGAAAGATAGGCACGGTAACCTCAGGAACCATGTCGCCCTCACTGAAGGAAGGTATCGGTATGGGCTATGTGAAGACCGGCTGGGACGAACCCGGGAAAATAGTTTTTATTGGTATTAGGAATCATATGCTGAAGGCTGAGGTGGTGAGGCTTCCCTTTATCAGGAACCATGAATGAAACATGAGCACCGGCGAAGATCTCGGGAGAACGGTGGAAGTCTGCTTCAGTCCCGCTTTATTTCCGGATTTCCGGAACGATGAGGCTATTGTGGTAATCGTTGACATTCTCAGGGCCACGTCTGCCATCGTAACTGCCTTCATGAACGGAGTGCGCAGCATCATCCCGGTGGCAACCCTTGAGGAAGCCAGAAAATACAAGTCAGAAGGATACAGGGTGGCGGCCGAGAGAGATGGTATAAAGAGGGATTTTGCCGATTTTGGCAACTCGCCGTTCAACTTTACGGCTGAAGCAGTTGCAGGCAGGGATATTGTATACTCAACAACAAATGGCACCCAGTGCATTATGGCAGCCAGGAACAGTTACAGGGTGCTCATCGGGGCGTATCTCAACCTGGATTCACTGGTTGACTTCCTGGCCCGGGAGGGCCGCAATGTGATTATCCTTTGTGCCGGCTGGAAGAACAAGTTTAACCTTGAAGATACGGTGTTCGCCGGCGCTCTGGCGGAAAAGTTACTGGAAAACAACCGGTTTATGACAATCTGTGATTCAACGCACGCCGCTGTGGACCTGTGGAACCTTGCCCGTCACGACATTCTGGGCTATATGGAAAAAGCGGCCCAGCGGCACAGGCTCAAGAAAAACAGGCTTGATGATGTGCTGGAATACTGCCACCGTCCGAACCTGACCCGTTGCATTCCGGTACTGAAGGAATGCCGGCTGGTAAGAATGGAGGAGCAGGTGTGTGTATAACTTGTTTGTAAATTAATGCAAGTATTTTCTGTTATAAATTTCACAATTGAATAATTAATTTTTAATTTTAGCCCTGTCTGTAAACATCATGTTTAATATTTAAAAAACCTTGTATGAGAAAGCACAATTTCAATCCCGGGCCTTCAATGTTGCCTGAAATGACGCTCAGGAATACAGCCGAAGCAGTTCTTGACTTCAATAAGAGTGGCATGTCCATCATGGAAATTTCACACCGAAGTAAGGATTTCGAAGCTGTGTTGAATGAGGCCATCAGTCTGATGAAGGAACTGCTGGAAATACCTTCCGGGTATTCGGTTTTATTCCTGCAAGGGGGAGCCAGCCTTCAGTTTGCCATGATACCCTATAACTTTCTGAATAAAAAGGCAGCATATCTGGATTCAGGCTCATGGGCATCAAAGGCTATCAAGGAAGCTAAGCTTGTCGGAGAAGTACAGGTGGTTGCATCCTCAAAAGAACAGAACTATACGTTCATACCGAAGAACTTTACCATACCTGAAGATGCAGACTATTTTCATATTACAACCAATAACACGATTTACGGAACGGAACTGAAGGAGGACATAAGCTCACCGGTGCCCCTGATGGCCGATGCGTCTTCTGATATCCTGAGCAGACCCATGGACATTTCAAAATATGCCCTGGTATACGGAGGCGCACAGAAAAATCTGGGACCTGCAGGTGTGGCTTTTACCATCATAAAGGACAGCATGCTGGAAAAGATCACACGGCCGGTATTCACCATGATGAATTACAAAATCCATGTTGAGAACAACTCCCTGTACAATACACCACCCTGTGTTGCCATTTATTCCTGCCTGCAAACCCTTAAATGGCTGAAAGAGCTGGGTGGTTTGAAAGCCATGCAGAAGATCAATGCGACAAAAGCCCGGCTCCTTTATGATGAGATCGACCGCAACAAATTATTTGCGTCACCATTGACAAACACGGAAGACAGGTCGC
>JAXDCR010000134.1:0-3069 GCA_034677845.1 Bacteroidales bacterium
ATCCTGCTGTTCAGCAGCAATGACAACGTGCTGCCTCTGCTGCAGCAGACGCGCGTCACCGGCAGGGTGACGGATGCGTCAAGCGGCGAGGGTCTTGCCGGGGTCACCGTGCAGGTCAAAGGCACCCAGGCCGGCGCGGTTTCACTGTCAGACGGCACTTACAGCGTCAATATGCCGGCCGGCTCGACGACCCTTATCTTCAGCTTCATCGGTTACCGGACCCGGGAGATCGCCGTGGGAGGGCTCTCCGTGATCGACGTGGCGATGACGGAGGAGGTGACGGCGCTGGAGGAGATCGTGGTGACCGGCTATTCCGTGGAACGCAAGAAAGACATCATCGGTTCGGTCTCCATCGTCAACACGCAGGACATGCTGAGCACCCCCTCGGGCAACGTGAGCGCCCAGCTGCAGGGCCGCGTGGCCGGCATCACGGTGAGAAACGACGGGTCGGTGACGGGCACCCCCAAGGTCAGGATTCGCGGCTTCGGATCGTTCAGCGGGTCTGACCCGCTGTATATCATCGACGGCGTGCCGGGCAGCATTGACCGGCTGAACCCCAACGACATCCAGTCGGTGCAGGTGCTCAAGGATGCCGCCTCTGCCTCGGTATACGGAGCCCGCGCCGCCAACGGCGTGGTCATCGTCACCACCAACCAGGGCAAGGCAGGGTCGATAAAGCTGAACGCCGACTATTATTACGGCATCAACTATGTCAGCGAGAACGACTTCCCCGACCTGCTCAGTCCCATTGAAATGGGCCGCCTCTACTGGCTTGAGATGGAAGGCGCCGGCAGGCACGTCGGTGATGCCAGCTGGGTGCACCCCCAGTATGGCAACGGACCGGAGCCGGTGATACCCGAATACATCATGGTCAACATCAACGGTTCAAGAACGGGAGGTTCGGCCCTCGAGGCGCTCAGGATCTCGGACCCCGCGCTTTTTGCCTCATACGTCGACCCCGCCAATTACGATTTCAAAACCCACCAGATCGTCAAGGCGGGCAACACGGACTGGTTCGACGAGGTGTACAACCCCGCCCCCATGCAGAACCTGCAGGTGAGCCTGTCGGGGGGATCGGACAAAGCCACCTACCTGATGGCCTTCAACTATTACAACCGGCACAACACGTCGGATAAATACACCTATATCGACCGTTACACGCTGCGTGCCAACACCTCGTTCAAAATCAGCTTCCTGCAGGTGGGCGAGAATCTGCAGGTGCAGCACTCCAAAGGCACCAACGCGGGCGGCGGCAACGCGTGGGACATCCCCTCGCTGTGCCCGGTTTATGACATCGCCGGCAACCCCGCCAGCAGCGCCATACCGGGCATCATCAGCACCGGCGGCGGAAATCCCGTGACAACGGCATGGCGCAACCGTTTCAACGGCAACTATGCCTACGGCATTTTCGGCAATATGTTCGTTGACCTCACCCCGCTGAAGGACCTGGTGTTCCGTTCTTCCTTCGGGGTCGACTACTATACGACCACTTCCAGGAGCTTCTCGCAGGTGACCTACGAGCATGCGCAGAACACCTCGCCCCCCAACTCGATGACGTGGAGCTGGAACAACACCTCGACCTGGTCGTTCACAAATACGCTGACTTATTCAAAAACCCTGGGTAGGCACGTGGCAAAGGTGCTGCTGGGCACCGAGGCGGTGAAGGCCTATGCCCAGAACTTCTCGGCCACCAGGCAGGATTTCAAAATTGACGACAATCCCAACTTCATGGTGCTGGCCGCCGGCACCGGAGCCCAGTCCAACGACGGCACCTTCAGCCGCAACATGCTTTTCTCGCTGTTCGGCCGCCTTGACTACACCTATGCCGACAGGTACATTTTCAACGTCACGGTGCGCAGGGACGGCTCATCCAAGTTCGGCGAGAACTACCGGTACGGCTATTTCCCCGCCGCTGCCATTGGCTGGCGCATCTCGGGCGAGGAATTCATGAAGGCGCTGACCTGGCTGACCGACCTGAAGCTGAGGGCCAGCTACGGCATCATCGGCAACCAGACGGGACTGTCAAACGAGAACCGGTACACGACCTATCAGCGGACACTGCTGCAGAGCTACCCGATACAGGGACTCAACACCTCGATGGCCCAGAGCTACACGACAGCCCGGCTGGGGAACCCCAACGCGAGATGGGAAAAGGCAATCACCACCAACATGGGATTCGATGCCTCACTGCTGTCAGGCGCTGTCTCCGTCACCTTTGATTACTTCATCAGGCGGACAAAGGACCTGCTGGTGCAGAACCAGGCCGAGATGACGGGTCCCGATGTGACCCAGCCCTCCATCAACATCGGCGACATCCGGAACCACGGGCTGGACTTCACCGTCACCAACAGGGGGAAGATCGCGGGTCAGGTGGACTATGAGGTGAGCGGCAACTTCTCGACCTATAAAAACAAGGTCATGAAGGTGCTTGAAAACCCCGAGTCAACCCTGCAGGGCGGCAGCTCGCGCATGGGCTACCTGACGCTGACAAAGGAAGGGTACCCCATTGCCATGTTCTACGGATATAAGATCGAGGGCTTCTTCAACTCACAGGAAGAGGTCGATGCCTACAAGGCTGTCACCAACAACACCTGGCTGCCGCCTGCCGTGGGCCGCTGGAAAATCGCGGACGTCAACGGCGACCATGTCGTGAATGACTATGACAGGACCTACATCGGCAGTCCCCACCCCGATTTCCAGGTGGGACTGAACCTGTCGCTGGCATGGAGGAACTTTGACTTCAGCGGCTTCCTGTTCTGGAGCCAGGGCGGCGACCTGTTCAACCAGATACGCTATAACGTCGACTTCAACACCTTCCAGTACAACCGCAGCGCACGCATGCTGTATGATTCATGGACGCCGGAGAACAAGGACGCCAAACTTCCAAAGCTTGACCTGAACGACACCTATTCTAACAAGTACGCTTCGGACTACTTTTTGGAAGACGCCACCTACATAAGGCTCAAGCAGCTGCAGCTGGGTTACACCATCCCCCGGACCCTGCTTGACAGGGTGAAACTGACCAGCCTGAGGGTCTATGTGCAGGGCGAGAACCTGTGGACATGGGCG
>JAXDCR010000135.1:0-6023 GCA_034677845.1 Bacteroidales bacterium
AGGAGTCATGCCTCGGGCACCGGAGATCCGGTAAAACCGTTATATGTGCGTGCCGCCCTGCTGACTCTGCTGAACCAGCTGATGAAAGGCTTTTCAGGCCTTCACCCGTGCACGGTCACCCTGATCACCGACCTTCTGAATGCGGGCATCACTCCCCTTGTCCCCGGGCACGGAGGCGTGGGCGCCAGCGGCGACCTGGTGCAGCTTGCCCACATAGCGCTGGTGCTTATCGGGGAAGGGGAAGTCTTCGTTGACGGTAACAGGATGCCGACCCGGGAAGCTTTTGCAGCAAGGGGTCTTGAGCCGGCGGGCATTTATATAAGGGAGGGACTGGGATTGATAAACGGCACAAGCTTCATGACAGGAACGGGAATGGTTAACCTGATCCATGCCACCAACCTGATCCGCTGGTCGATCCTCGTCTCGTCCATGATGAACGAGATTGTCTGCTCCTTCGATGATTATTTTTCGAAGGCGCTGAATGCGGTCAAGCTGCATCCGGGCCAGCAAAAAGTGGCGGAGGCCATAAGAAATCTGTTGCATGACAGCCGCCTGATCCGAAAGAGGGAAGATCATTTCTTCAACCATAACAATCACTATGAAAAATACATTGCCGAGGACAAGGTGCAGGAATACTACTCGCTGAGATGCACCCCCCAGATCATCGGTCCCATCCTCGACACCGCTGAACAGGCCGGGAAGGTGCTGTTGGAGGAAGTCAATTCGTCCAGCGACAATCCGGTGGTCAGCCGGGAGCATGATAACATTTTTCACGGCGGCAATTTTCACGGGGACTATGTATCGTTTGAAATGGACAAACTCAAGATCGCGATGACCAAGCTGTCCATGCTTTTTGAAAGACAGATCAACTACCTGATGAATAACAGGCTTAATGAAAAGCTGCCGCCCTTTGTAAACCTTGGCGTGCCGGGTGTCAATTTCGGCATGCAGGGGGCTCAGTTCACGGCAACTTCGACAACGGCCGAAAACCAGACCCTGTCCTACCCCTCTTACCTGCACAGCATTCCCAATAACAACGACAACCAGGATATCGTGAGCATGGGCACCAATGCGGCACAACTGACGGCACAGGTGATCGACAACACCTACCAGGTGCTTGCCATCGAATTGCTCAGCATTGTGCAGGCCATTGACTGCCTGAAGATCGAACCGCGCATGTCATCTGCCACCCGTGAAGCGTATACAGGGATAAGGCAACTGGTGCCTGCCTTTGTGGAAGACACGGTCAAATACGTTGAAATTAACAGAATTAAGGATTACCTTTGCAGCCAATTTCTGAAACCGTAAAAGGAAAGAAACCATGCCCGTCAAAAATGCACTGGTCACAGGCGGATCCAGGGGGATCGGAAGAGCGGTCTGCGTAAAACTGGCTTCCATGGGATATGTTGTGCTGATCAACTACCTGTCGAACCGGGAGGAGGCGGAACAAAGCCTCAGACTGGTGCGAGAGGCCGGTTCTGACGGCATGCTGATGCCTTTTGACGTGGGAGACCGGATGAAGGTTGAACAGGCTGTCACTACATGGCAGTCGGAACACCCGGAAGAGTATATCGAGGTGCTGGTCAACAACGCCGGCATCCGTAACGACACGCTGATGATGTGGATGGAGGACCGCCACTGGGAGGATGTGATGCGCACCAACCTGGACAGCTTTTTTTACGTCACCCGCTGCGTGCTGAAAAACATGCTGGTCAGGAAATACGGGCGCATCGTGAACGTGGTTTCGCTGTCGGGACTGAAAGGGCTGCCGGGACAGGTGAACTATTCGGCTGCGAAGGCAGGCGTGATCGGCGCAACGAAGGCTCTTGCACAGGAGATCGGGAAGAAGAACGTGACGGTAAATGCGGTGGCTCCGGGTTTCATACGCACAGACATGACCAGGGAGCTGAATGAGAACGAGCTGAAGCAGCAGATACCCCTGAACCGTTTTGGCACGGCTGAAGAAGTGGCCGAGGTGGTGGGGTTCCTGGCCTCCAGGCAGGCTTCCTATGTCACCGGAGAGGTCATTTCGGTCAACGGCGGCTTATACACTTGATTTGTCACATGCATCACTTATGAAGAGGGTAGTTGTCACAGGAACCGGAATCTATTCATCAATCGGCAAAAACCTTGAAGAGGTCAGGCAGTCGCTCTATGCAGGCCGGTCAGGCATTATCCTTGACCCGGTCAGGAAATCCTACGGCTATCAGTCGTCACTGACGGGCATGCTGGAAAGGCCGCAGCTGAAGGGATTGCTTGACAGAAGGGCAAGGGTTTGCATGCCTGAGCACGCTGAATATGCCTACATGTCAACCATTGAGGCGCTGAAACAGGCCGGGATCGGCCAGGATTATCTTGATGCAAACGAGGTGGGCATCATCTTCGGCAGCGACAGTTCAACACCGGCTGTCATACAAAGCGCCGACATCGTCAGGGAAAAAAGGGACACCAGTCTCGTGGGCTCGGGATCCGTATTCCAGTCAATGAATTCAACGGTGACCATGAACCTGTCGGTCATATTTCACCTGCGCGGCATCAACTACACGCTCAGCGGAGCCTGTGCCAGCGGGTCGCATGCCATAGGCATGGCCTACCTGATGATCCGGCACGGGTACCAGCAGTGCGTGATCTGCGGCGGCGCACAGGAGGTCAACCTTTTCTCCGTTGCCAGCTTTGACGCGCTGGGGGCATTTTCAAGGCGCGAATCCGACCCGGCCGGGGCATCGAGGCCGTTCGACAAAATGAGGGACGGGCTGGTTCCCAGCGGCGGAGCAGCGACCCTGGTGCTGGAAGAATACGGGCACGCGGTGAAACGCGGTGCCCCCATCCTGGCAGAGATGACCGGCTACGGTTTCTCCTCAGACGGCACCCACATTTCGGTTCCCAATGTTGACGGTCCTGTCCGCGCCATCGCCATGGCCCTCAAAGACGCCGGCATCAGTCCCTCTTCCGTCGACTATATCAACGCCCATGCCACATCAACCCCGCTGGGTGACCAGAACGAGGCAAAGGCGATCATCCGGGTTTTCGGCAGCCGCACACCGTTTGTCACCTCGACAAAATCAATGACAGGTCATGAAATGTGGATGGCCGGCGCCAGTGAAATCGTATATTCGCTGATCATGATGCAGCACTCCTTCATCGCTCCGAACATTAACTTCAGCGAACCGGATGAGTACACCGCCGGGCTCAACATTACGAATAAAACCATCGTCAGGGAGATTGACACTTTCCTGTCCAACTCCTTTGGCTTTGGAGGGACAAATTCAGCCATCATCATGAAAAAACCGGGCAGGAAATAATAAAGGGACTTTTTACCCGCCTGCGGATGATAAAAAAAAATAAATTAATTTTCGGTGCCCAACACGACGGAAACTCAATTATGACAAGAGAAGATATCATTCAGACCATCAACAACTTCCTTATTGAAGAATTTGAAATTGAAGCCTCACAGCTGAAGAAAACGGCAAGGCTGAAGGATGATCTGGGGTTAGAGAGCCTTGATTTCGTCGACATTGCCGTTGTCGTGCAGAATAAGTTCGGGATCACCCTCAAGGGCGAAGAAATGACTGCCATCAAAACCCTGAACGATTTGTATGACCATATTTCGAAATTTCTGATTAAAAATAACTGACTTGTCTTCATGGCATGGAAAGACCCGCGGGGGACTGTCGGGATACAGGATTTTCGTGGGACTGCTGAAAGCGGGCGGCCTGCCGGCCGCATACTTCCTGCTGTATTTCGTTGCCTTGTACTTCTTCTTCTTCTCCGGGGGAACCTTCCGGCACAGCTATGATTTTTACAGAAAGGCGCTGGGGTACGGGCGGCTGAAATCATTCTTTGCGGTTTACAGGAATTATTATGCGTTCGGACAGGTGCTGGTGGACAGGACAGCGGTGATGGCGGGATTCAGGACCGGCATCTCCTTTACCTTCGAAGGAGAGGAACATCTCAGGAAGATGGCGTCGGAAGGGAAAGGTGCGCTGCTGATCAGCGCCCACATGGGAAACTTTGAAATGGCGGGCCACATGCTGGAAAGGCTGCAGCGCCATACGAGCATCATTATGTACGATGCCGAGCATGAGCGGATAAAACAGTATATGTCGCAGATCCTGCAAAAAAGCTATGACATCATCGTGCTCAGAAACGACAATTCGCACATCTATGAGATACGAAGGGCGATGGAGAACGGTGATATCATCTGCATGCACGGCGACAGGTTCCTGAAGGGAAACAGGGTGGTGCACTGCCGGTTCATGGGAAGGGAGGCGGCCTTTCCCGCAGGTCCCTTTTACCTCGCCCTCCGGAACCCGATACCGGTGTCTTTCGTGTTTGCCATGAAATCGGGCCGCCGAAGCTACCATTTCTATGCCTCGGAACCTGTTGTTTACTGCCGGGGGACGGGCGGCTCCGCACGTGATGAGGCCGTGCGTTCAATCGCGCAGGATTACGCCGGCAAAGTTGAAAACATGATCCGCCGGTACCCCTATCAATGGTTCAACTTTTATGACTTCTGGCAAAGGCATGAAAACTGACAGGCTGCTGCTCGTGTCGGCCAATACTCATTCGGTCCCCTACCCTGTGTACCCGCTGGGGATATCGTACCTGCAGGCTTACCTGAAGGAGCAACGTCCGGATATGGAGATACGGATCTTTGACTGCATGAGGGGCGACTATGGCGATTATGTGCGGGTGCTCGGGGAATTCCGGCCCGACGTAACGGGCATCTCGCTGCGCAACATAGATGATGTCAACATCTATAAGAAAGAAAGCTTCATCGGCCATTACAGGCATCTGGTCAGCCTCACAAGGGACCATTCCCGTTCACTCGTCGTTATCGGAGGATCGGGCTTCTCGATATACCCGGAGCTGCTGTTCGACACGCTGCAACCGGACTTCGGCATATACGGCGAGGGGGAGACCGGACTGCAAAGGCTGCTTGCGGCGCTGGAAAAAGGAGGCGACTACAGGCAGATTGAGGCCCTTGTGTACCGCGAGGACGGAATCACCCGCGTCAACCCCAGAAGCAGCTTCCTCCGTACCCCCATGTTGCAGTTCGACGGGGAGATGGCGGACTGGTACTGGGACCGCTCAGGCATGCTCAACATCCAGACCAAGAGAGGATGCCCGTATAAATGCATCTACTGCACCTACCCGCTCATTGAAGGCAGCGAGGTCAGGACACTTGACGCCGACCGCGTCACAGAAAGCCTTGCCGAACTGTATTTCAATAAAAAAATTGATTACGTCTTCTTCACGGACTCGGTGTTCAACATAAGCAACGGCTTTAACCTGAAGCTGGCGGACAACCTGATCCGGGAAAAGATACACATCCGCTGGGGCGGTTACTTCAATTTTGCCCGGCTGGATAAAAACCTGCTGGCAAGGCTCAGGGAATCGGGACTCACGCACATTGAATTCGGCACGGAATCGCTGTCTGACACAATGCTGAAGCATTACAACAAGCCATTCACCGTAAACGACATCCTGCAGGCTTCACAATGGTGCAACGAGCTGGGTATCGACTTCGCCCACTTCCTGATACTGGGCGGATACGGGGAGACAAACGAAACCCTTGAGGAGGGTTTTGAAAATGCGGGAAAGATCAGGCGATCGGTGTTTTTTCCTTTCATCGGCGTGCGCATATACCCCGGCACCCGCATGCAACAGCTGGCAATCGGGGAAAAGGTGATCGCCTCCGGTGACCCGCTGCTGGAGCCGGTGTACTACGTATCTCCACATATCGACATCGGGAGCCTGAAGGAAAGGGCCCTTAAAACGGGCCGGCGGTGGATATTTCCCGACGACGACCTGAGCGAGGTCATGAACCGGATGAGGAAGCGCAACAAGAAGGGGCCCCTCTGGGAGTATCTGATACGGTGAAATGGCCGCCAAAAAACTGTAAATAACTGTCCTTACAATTGCCCGACAACCATGGATGATCTTTCTGCATGCGACATTCTGGACCTGATACCCCAGCGCCCGCCCATGGTGATGGCCGACAGGCTGGTGGCCAGTGAGGG
>JAXDCR010000136.1:0-21612 GCA_034677845.1 Bacteroidales bacterium
GACGTTTTTTATTCACATGGCTCACCGGGTCAGTTGCAGCTTTGCTGCTTGTCAGTTTCTTATTCATTCCGGCGGCAGGCCTGTACAGGTCATTTTTTCTTGTCTCTGTTCTTTCAGCCTTAACCGGAATCCTGATCCTGTTCAGGGACTCCAGGCTCAAAAGGGGTTTCAGGGTACTTTGCTTTGCCGGAACCGTGGGTGCAATGATTTGGGCAGCAAATATATTTGACAGGGAGGATATTGTTACACGGCATCCTGATCCGGCCAGCGCCGGAGGAAATGTGGCGATGATGCGGGAGGGAAGCTCGTCGCTTGCGGTACTGATGGAAAAGGATAACGGTGAACAAGATTTGCTTCTCAACGGAGTTGCTGTTGCCGGAACAGATGAAAAGCAACTGCAATTCCAGTACCTCCAGACATTGCTGCCCTTCCTGTTCAGCAAACAGACAGCTTCCGTCTGCCTGATGGGTTTTGGCACCGGCATCCAGGCCGCTGTGATTGAAAAATGGGGCTCTGAACGAATCACTGTTGCCGAACCCTCACCTGAACTAATAAGACTTTCATCAGAAGCCTTCTCTTTACTGAATGATGATGTGCTGACCAAGAAAAACCTTGATATTACCACAGAAAGCGGAAGAAGCCTGCTAAACCGGTACCACGAAGCTTTTGATATCATCATCTGCCGGTACAGCCATCCCAAACGACAACCCGGCCTGTATACATCTGATTTCTATAAGCTTTGTAAAGACAGGCTGGATGAATCCGGTATGCTGTGCCAGAGTCTTCCCCTGTACGGACTGACAGCGCAGGAATTCGGATCGCTGGTTCGTTCCTGCACGGAAGTTTTTGCCCACGTGAGCCTGTGGTGGCCCGGAAACGAGCACGTACTGCTTCTGGCTTCCGCTCAGATGCCTTCTTACGGCTTCTGCGCGCTTGATGAAAGATTTTTCAGACTGACTGCCGGTTACCGCAACTTCGCAGGCAGCATGAACAGCCTTGAATCACTTTTGGGGCATCTGATAGCGTATGATGATCAGCTTAAAACAATTACAGGTGAAACCCGTCCTCATACCGATGACCTGACTGCCCTTACCCGCACGGGCGTGGATATTTCTGGTGAGAACGACAGCAGGGTGATGCAGGTGCTGAGCTCCGCCACCGGTCAGGGCAGCTATATCCGTTTTGAAGGCAACTGCCGTTCAGATACCTCAGCTATCAGGGAAAGGATATCCAGGATCCATGATAACCTGATCAGGAAAAACCCGGCACAATGAAGACCCTTGCCCTCATCATATTCCTGGTTACGTATACGGGTATTATTTTCACCAGGCTTCCCAGAATCAACATCGACAGGCCTTCGGCAGCCTTTTTCGGGGCTGTGGCCATGATTCTTTCAGGGCTGCTGAGTTTCAGCGAGGCTGTTAACGCAATAGATTTCAACACAATAGCCCTGCTGCTTGGCATGATGATAATTATTGCCACACTGCAGCTTGACGGCTTTTTTTCATGGGTGGCCTGCAAGACAATACGCTGGTCCGGCACCCAAACAAGGCTTCTGACCATACTTGTCCTGGTCACGGGAATTGCAAGTGCTTTTTTTGTCAACGATGCTGTCGTGCTGTTGTTCACCCCCATCATCATCACCATCTGCCAGACCTCCGGAATCAGTCCCCTCCCCTACCTCATCGCCGAAATTCTGGCTTCCAATGTCGGAAGTGTGATGACAATCACCGGTAATCCCCAGAATATGCTTATCGGTATCAATTCCGGCATCTCATACGGGCAGTTCCTCGTTTACCTGGCGCCCGTGGCGGTGACGGGACTGATCATCATCATTCTTGTCGTACGGTTGTTGTACCCGGCTAGCTTCTCCAACGGCGTCCGCATTAAAACCGTTGAAAATGAATTTCAATACGACTTCGCCTCGATGAAACGGTCGTTGCCGATTTTTGCCGGCGTATGCATTCTGTTTTTCCTGAGCAGGCCGGCAAACATTCCCATACCTGTCATTGCCCTGAGCGGGGCCTCTCTGATCCTGATTTTCGGCAGGATCAAGCCTTCCAGGGTGATCCGCAATGTCGACTGGGTACTGCTGCTATTTTTCGCTTCCCTTTTCATCGTCATAGAAGGAGTTGTCAAAGCAGGTCTTTTTGACATTAACTCGCTTTCAGGAAGACTTGATACGGACATTGAAGGCATTGCCCTTCTTCACGGCATCAGTCTGGTGATGTCACAGGCTGTCAGCAATGTTCCCTTTACAATCATGATGCTGCCGGTTCTTAAAGCCGCCGGAAGTGAAACGCTGTGGCTTTGCCTGGCATCCGCTTCAACACTTGCAGGCAACGCTACCATTATCGGTGCCATGGCCAACCTGATCGTCATTGAGTCGGCCTCAGACAGGAAAATCCATATCGGCTTCAGGGAATTCATGAAGGCAGGGATGATCACGACGGCTCTTACCATGATGATTTCTGCGGGTATGTTGTGGCTGTATACCCTGGCCTGAGTCAGAACAAGCCATTGCTGTTTAAAAAACACGGCCTTGCCGTTTTTTTTACGATTGAATTTTTTTAATTTATTGCCTTGTCAAACCAAACTGCCCGTGGGTAAATTCAATTACTGGCTGGCTGTCACGCTGGTTGTTTCTGTTTTGCTTTCCTGCAAAGGCAGGAGCACGGAGAGCGATGAGAATCTGCTCTTATCAGACAGTCTCAACAGAATTCTGCTGTCACTCGATGTCAGGGAGTTCATATATCCGTTGCCTTCGCCTTCTGAAATCATTAAAATGCTGAATGACATCGGCACTGCCTACAAAGCAGAAATACTGAATCCGGCAGATAATGTTGAAAAGTATTTTACCTCGCAAAACAAAGCCACAGGCCTTGGCATTTATGGGGCAGACCTTACATATATTTCTGCCTTTGAGCAGAAACAGGACATACAGACTTACCTGGACGCCATCAGAAAGCTGACGGAACAGCTCGGCATCACAGCTGTCGATTATGAAATGCTTCTTTCTGATGAATACAGGGAAAAACTCAACGATCAGGATTCCCTGGTGGTTATTATAACCGACATATTCTACAACACCTATGATTTCCTGCAGGAAAAAAGCAACCCTGATCTTTCCGTTTCCATGATTGCCGGCATGTGGGTGGAGTTAATGTACCTTGCCACCCATGTTTCGGAAGATTCATATGACTTCACGGGAATGGTGGAAATTATCGTCAATCAAAAAAATTCGTACCAGAAAGTCATGGACCTTCTTGGTTCACGCCGTACAAACAATTACATCAGGAACCTTGAGACTAAGCTTCAGGTGCTGCAGCCATTGTTTGACAAAGCGGCGGAAGGGCTCTCACCTGAAGATTACAAAACATTACTGCTGACAATACAGAATGTCAGGAGTTCCGTTGTCTGACACACAGCAGGCATGCATCAAACAGCCCTCCGCACTTTATGCGCAGAAAGTCTCCTGTTATTGCTGTAATGAGTGTACCAATCCTGAACCCTTCCGGCATTGACTTCAATTTAAAGGTCCGGTGCGGAAATCAGCTCATTTTGAATGATGCCGAAGAATTGACCCTGAACATGAGCCGGAAGTGGCTGCCGGCTATTCCCTGCCGTGTACTGAAGCAAATACCGAAAATAAAGACAATCAATATAATCGAGACATACTTGCCGGAATGGAAAAATGGACTGAACGCAACCGGCTGATGCGGATAGCCTGAACTTACGGGTAGTGTGGCAAACAAAATAAAGTAACCGTTTTTTTTTAAATTTGCACCTCATTGAAAAAACCATGTAATGATTAAAATAACCTACCCTGATCAGATGGTGCGCGAATTTGAAACCGGCATCACCGGGGCTGACATCGCCGGCCGGATCAGCAGGAACCTTGCCCGAGAGGTCGTTGCCATCAGCGTTAACGGAGAATTATGGGATATCAGCAGACCCATCCGGCAGGATGCGTCCGTTGTGCTACACACTTTCGACTCACCTGAAGGTAAACATGCCTTCTGGCATTCATCGGCACATCTCATGGCAGAAGCACTGGAAGCCCTTTACCCCGGCATAAAATTCGGTATCGGTCCGGCCATTGAAAGCGGATTTTATTATGATGTCGATCCCGGTGACGGTGTTGTCATCACGGAAGCTGACCTGCCCGGCATAGAACAAAAGATGGCCGAGCTTGGCCGCAAGAACAGCCCCTTTGTACGCCAGGAAATCAGCAAGAATGATGTTCTCAGGCTTTTCCGGGATAAAGGCGATGAATATAAAATCGAGCTGATACAGGAGCTGGAGGACGGAACCATTACCCTGTACAGACATGGTAATTTCACGGATCTTTGCCGCGGTCCTCACCTGCCCGACACCAGCCACATAAAAGCAGTGAAGCTTCTGAGCGTGGCCGGCGCCTACTGGCGGGGAGATGAAAAAAGGAAGCAGCTCACCCGTATTTACGGCATAAGTTTCCCTTCGAGGAAAATGCTTGACGAATACCTGCTCATGCTTGAGCAGGCAAAGGCAAGGGATCACCGCAAACTGGGAAAAGAGCTTGAGCTTTTCCTTTTTTCGCAGAAGGTGGGACAGGGATTGCCTCTCTGGTTGCCAAAAGGCGCACAACTCAGGGAGCGTCTTGAGAGTTTTCTCAGAAAGATACAGCAGCAATATGGCTATCTGCCCGTCATCACCCCTCATATCGGGCAAAAGGAATTATATGTGACATCAGGGCATTATGAAAAATACGGCAAGGATTCATTCAGGCCCATCCATACACCTGCAGAAGGGGAGGAATTCCTTCTCAAACCGATGAACTGTCCCCACCACTGTGAAATATTCAAAAGCAAGCCTCATTCATACAAGGACCTGCCTATCCGTTATGCAGAATTCGGCACGGTGTACCGCTATGAACAGAGCGGCGAACTGCACGGTCTGACACGGGTGCGTGGCTTCACCCAGGACGATGCGCACCTGTTCTGCAGACCGGATCAGTTAAAAGAAGAATTCATCAAGGTGATCGACATCATATATAAGGTATTCAAAGCTTTTGATTTCAAGGATTTCACCGCGCAGGTCTCTTTGAGAGACCCGGATAACAAAGAAAAGTACATAGGTTCGGATGAGAACTGGGAAAAAGCAGAACGGGCAATCATCGAGGCCACACAGGAGAAGGGAATGCAAACCGTCATCGTAAAGGGGGAAGCCGCTTTCTATGGACCCAAGCTGGACTTTATGGTCAAGGATGCCCTTGGCAGGAAGTGGCAGCTGGGAACCATACAGGTTGACTATAACCTGCCGGAGCGCTTTGAACTTGAATATACAGGAAGCGATGACCGCAAATACAGACCGGTGATGATACACCGTGCCCCCTTTGGATCGATGGAACGGTTTATCGCAGTGCTTATCGAGCATACTGGCGGAAGGTTTCCGTTATGGCTTAGTCCTGACCAGGTTGTGATTTTACCCATCAGTGAAAAATACCATGATTATGCAGAAAAAATTTTTAATTTCCTAAATAATTGCGATATTCGCACCCTGATCGACGGCAGGAATGAAAAGATAGGCAAGAAGATACGGGACAATGAGCTCAGGAGGATACCCTATCTCATTATTGTCGGCGAAAAGGAAGTTGCGGAAGGAAGTGTCTCCGTGCGGAGACAGGGAGAAGGTGATAAAGGGTCCATGTCACCGGAAGCGTTCAGGGACCTGATCACCGGTGAAATAAAAAGTCAGCTTGAGTATCTGGATAATTAACAGTTAAAAAAAAGGAGGGCCGAGGTATAGCAACACCAGTATTCAAAAGGGTGGACAAAAAAGATGATTTACCCAAGTTTGCGGTCAATTTCGAGATCAAGGCTCCGGTTGTCAGGGTTGTGGGAGAAAACCTGGATAAACCAGGCATTTTCCCGATCAAGGAAGCCATCAGAATGGCAGAAGAGATGGAGCTCGATCTGGTCGAAATCTCACCCAATGCCAGTCCACCTGTTTGTAAAATAATTGATTACCAGAAGTTTTTATACCATCAGAAACGCAAGCAAAAAGAGCTGAAAGCCAAAACCTCCAAGGTTGTCATTAAGGAAATCCGTTTCGGCCCCTATACTGATGACCATGACTACAACTTCAAATTGAAGCATGCGCAGCGGTTTCTTCAGGATGGAGCCAAGGTGAAGGCTTATGTGTTCTTCAAGGGAAGATCAATTGTTTACAATGAAGATGGAGAAGCTATTTTGCAACGATTTGCCAGCAACCTGGCAGACCTGGGCAAGATAGAACAGGAGCCAAGACTCGAAGGCAAAAGGATGATCATGATCATCGGACCCCTGCCAAAGAAAAGCAAATAATCAATCATTTAATAAGATAATCAAAATGCCAAAGATGAAGACTAATTCCGGTGCCAAAAAAAGATACGAACTCACCGGAACAGGTAAGCTGAAAAGGAAACATGCCTTTAAAAACCATATTCTTACAAAAAAGACAAAGAAGAGAAAGAGAAACCTCGGCTATGCGACTCTGGTGTCGATGGCTGACAGAAAGAATGCCAGGTCACTTATACCAGGCATATAACGAGGTCTCCCTCCACAACCACGGATATATTAACCGAGTGAACCAGCCTGCAAAGACTTCAGACAAGTGAAGCGCTGGCCATTCAAAAAAAGATGAATTATGCCAAGATCAGTAAATGCCGTAGCATCAAAGCAAAGAAGGAAAAAGATCCTGAAACAGACCAAAGGTAACTTTCTGTCCCGAAGCAATGTATGGACAGTCGCCAAAAACACCTGGGAAAAGGGGCTGTCTTATGCATATGCCCACCGCCGTACCAGAAAAAGGGATTTCAGATCACTGTGGATTGCCCGTATCAATGCAGGGGCCAGACAGCACGGAATGAGCTATTCCGAACTAATCGGAAAACTTAACGATAAGGGCGTTGCCATTAACCGTAAGGCTCTGGCCGATCTGGCCATGCATAACCCTGAGGCCTTTGAGGCAGTTGTCAATTCGGTAAAATAAGCCTCCCCATCCGTGATTCCTGACTGTATCCCATATTAAGGTATCCGCAAGCAATCATCGCTGAACAATGGATGCAAGCTTAAAAATCGCCCTGCTGGGTTACGGAAGACTTGGCAAGGAAATTGAAAAGACCGCCACCGGGAGAGGTCACCGCATCATACTGACAATTGACATTGGCAACACCGCCGATCTGACAGTAGAGAATCTCCGGCAAGCTGATGTTGCCATAGATTTTTCAACACCCGGGTCAGCCTTTTCCAACATCACCCGGTGTTTTGAAGCGGGTGTTCCGGTTGTGAGCGGTACCACCGGCTGGATGGATAAGTTAGATGAAGCCCGCAGCCTGTGTGTTAAAATGAACCAGACTTTCTTCTATGCGTCCAATTTCAGCCTCGGCGTAAACCTTTTCTTTGCCGTGAACCGTTATCTCGCGCGGCTCATGAACCAGGTCAGGGGCTATGAGGTCAGGCTCGAAGAAATTCACCATGTGCATAAACTGGATGCTCCGAGCGGAACCGCCATAACACTGGCAAATGATCTTATCGCGGCGCTGGACCATAAGACCAGGTGGAACCTTGGGGCTGATCCTGATCCGGCAGCCATTCAGGTGACAGCTCGCAGGGAGGATGAAGTTCCCGGCACCCATATCATTACATACGATTCTTCTGCCGACACGCTTGAAATATCGCATACAGCCAAAAACAGGAAGGGTTTTGCCCTTGGCGCGGTGCTGGCAGCTGAATTCATTGCAGACAAGAAGGGGGTCTTTTCAATGTCTGACCTGATCAAACTTGAATAAGCAGGGAGACCTGAGATACACAATATTAAGGTACTTGAAGGGTCTCAGGACGGCAGACAGGATCACCGTCCTGGCAAAAAATGCGTGTAACGGATAAAATTCAAATAATGAAAGTTTCAAGAAATGAGCTGACAGGATTTGCAGTGGTTTCTGCGTTGTACATCCTATGGGTGATCTGGCTGAAAAACTACTGGTTTCTTTTCGGTCTTCCGGTGATTTTCGACCTGTATGTTTCCAAAAAGGTCAACTGGACATTCTGGAAAAAAAGAAACGGGGAAAACAGCAAGTTCATCGAATGGCTCGATGCCCTGATTTTTGCCGTCATTGCCGTCACCCTGATCAACATATTCCTCTTCCAGAATTACAAGATCCCGACCGGATCCATGGAAAAGACCTTGTTAATCGGCGACCATCTTTATGTCAGCAAAGTGGCATACGGACCTAGGATGCCCAACACCCCGCTGGCATTTCCGTTTACACAGAATACTCTTCCCCTAACAAAAGGCACAAAATCATATCTCGAATGGATCAAACTGCCATACAAAAGGCTTGCCGGATTCGGGCACATTAAACGTGACGACATAGTCGTGTTTAATTTCCCGGCAGGCGATACAGTTGTGCTGGAGCATACCAATGTAAGCTATTATTCGATCGTTCAGGATACAGCTGCGCGTCTGAAGTACGTGGACAGGATGAGCGCACGGCAGCTTAAATCAGACAGGGAATATTATCTTGAAGCGAGGCAGAGGGTATGGAACAGCTTTGATATTGTAACCAGACCGGTTGACCGTCGCGACAATTATATCAAACGGTGCGTGGCCATACCCGGAGACACCCTTCAGATCATTGACAAGGTTGTGTATGTCAACGGACAAAAGCAGGAAGAATATCCGGGCATACAGTATGGGTACTATATCTATCTGAATGAAGGCCAGACAATTTCCGACAGGGTTTTTAACCGTATGGGTATCTATGATTATCAGCGCTTTGGCACCGGAATCATCTATGCCGTCCTGACAAAACAGGAAGTTGATGAGATCAGGGCCTTTACAAATGTGAAAGAGGTCGTGAACAGCAATTATTATGATGATCCGGATTTGATTCGGTGTTTTCCGGATGATACAAATTACAGGTGGACACTGAACGATTACGGTCCCCTTTATGTCCCGCAAAAAGGGGCCACCATAACCCTTACCCCCCATAATCTAAGCCTTTACGAAAGGATAATCGGTTATTACGAAAAGAACTCCCTTCAGTTGAAAGACAGTGCCATTTACATAAACGGGCAAAAAACCGACAAGTACACATTCAGGATGGACTATTACTGGATGATGGGGGATAACCGGCACAGCAGCCTGGACTCCAGGTTCTGGGGATTCGTACCGGAAGACCATATTGTGGGGAAACCCCGGCTCATCTGGCTTTCGATCGACAAGAACCAGACATTCCTGAAGCGCATCCGGTGGAACAGGATGTTCCGGGTCATCAGATGATGTTCAGGCTTCAGGCAGCTGTCATTTAGTGGGCAGGCTCACCCAGGTGCCTGAACTTATCCCCTGTTTCCTCGACAATTTTTCTGTACCATTCCTCACCGTAGCCGGGTTGTTCGACTTTCGGCGTCTGCTGGCCTTCCACCACTGTTTTGACATTTCCATCCATGAACCTGGTGAAGAGGTAACTGTAAAGGTGTTTCCATTCAGCGACTGTTTCGTTTCCCGTTCGCACGGAATAATCGGTCAGGTGCGCTATGCCCGCAGCCGGGTTTTCCCTGTATTTTGCGAAAGCTTCCTGGTCAACGCGGTTGACTTCCTGGATATACCTTGTCTCAAGTTCACTTTGTTTCTGCTGTATTATCGGGATCATCATATTGTACCTCGTGTAAGCAAAATTGGACACCTGGTTGAAAACCCAGAATGCTGAGTTGTCGCTGAATTCCATCATGGATCCGTTGCCGACTGCAAAACTTTCCGGCACGGCTTCTATACCGCAGTACATAGGAGAGTACACCGTGCTGTAAGTATCATCCACGCCAAACCAGAGAATACCGCCGATGGGATCGGGCAGGAAGGAACGGGACTGGGCCACGAATGAAAAGCCCGTCTGCTGGGTTGATATGGCACGCTCGTTGAAATAAGTGGTGCCGTCAACCTCCCAGGTAAGAGGTCTCCAGCGGACAATACTCCCAAAGGGACCCGCACCGAAATCCTTTGTCATATCGAGTTCAGTTCCCTGATAGTAATCACGCATGAGAGACATGACATCCCTGACGGACAACTTCCGGTTAACCTTCACCCACAGGGGCAGCCTGTGCTTCAGGTTTTCTCCTTTTGCATAGTCCAGATACTGGTCCATATTGTCCGCCACCCTTCTGAAAACAGACCAAACCCTGGCATCACAAAAGCGTGCCCCTTCAAAATCGATTACGGCATAGGCGTCGGAGAAACTGAAATCGCTGTCTTTCCCGCTGAAATATCCCTTTTCACGGGCGAATGAGATGACATCATCCGAATACAGGCAGTTTTCAGGGTCATTCAGGGGAAATGTCGTTATACGGCTCTGGTTGGCATGGCCGCAGATATACCCTTCAGGAAGACGCCGGGCCACCCAGACCGCACCTCTGCTGCCCGGACCTTTTCCGATCATTTCCATGATCCACACTTCCTCAGGATCGGAAATCGACAGGGATTCACCCGTGCTGCAGTAGCCATATGCCTGTACAAGCTCATCCATGATTTTTATGGCCTCACGGGCTGACCGTGCCCTCTGCAGGGCCAGATACATCATGCTGCCGTAATCAATCACACCTGTCGTATCCTGCAGTTCAGGCCTTCCGGTGAAAGTGGTTTCCCCTATGGCCACCTGATGCTCGTTCATATTGCCGACTACCGAATAGGTGTGTCTGACCTGTGGTATCCTGCCCAGGTATTTTCCGCTATCCCATTCGTAAATGTCAACCATGGCCCCTTCCGGATAATCCATCGCGGGACGGAAATACAATTCGCCATAGAGCTCGTGAGAATCAGCAGAATAGGTAATCATTGTTGATCCGTCAAGGGATGCTCCTTTCGAGACAAGGATATTTGTGCACGGAAACGATTCCTGAACCGTAAAAACCATTGTCATAATAAGTGTGACCCAGTATTTGTTTGTCATAGATTTGAGATTTGGCGATAAAGTTAATGCATTAAGCGGTTTTTAACAGCTGATTTAAATCACCCCGGGAAGGGCGTGTTTTTTGAAGGAATGAACATACAAAAACCGGATTCTGTTTAAGTTTTGGTAACATTTTTTATCTTTTTTTAACAGAATACCGTAAACAGGAGGGTTTGGAATTGGTTAACTTTGAATCGTCTTTTCAGGTTCATTTAAAGTGTTGAACAGGGTTCTGGTTTCACAAAACCAGTGTTTTTTCATAATTAGTGGTTTTTAGTTAATAATTGGTTTGTTTTTTAGTTAGGGTTAAGGATGGGTGATAACGACAAGCTGTCACCCATTTCTTATTTGTGCACACACCATACCTGTGCATGAATCCTGCCTGGCCCCTGTGACCGAAGACAGGCAGTTGGTCTCACCGAGATGCCTGAGAAGTCCGAGAAAGGCAAATACAACCGCTTCCTTGAAATGCACCAGCTGTTCTTCCGGTATGTATAACTTAAAACCCTGCCGGCGGAGCAGTTCCATAAGGAAGTCATTCAGGGCTCCTCCCCCTGTGACAAGTACCTTCTTTTGTCCATGTTGTTTCAGTGTGGCTGCAATCTGGCAGGCAATATGTTCATACATGCTTCGCAACAAATCCTCCCAGCGGAGGCTTGCACTGTCTTCGACAAGCGGCAGGAAACATTTCTCAAGCCATTCACGTCCGAGTGATTTGGGAGCGCGCCGCGAATAATAATCAAGTTCATTCAGTTGTCTGACAAGTTCCTCATTTACCATGCCCTTTCTGCCGAACCGGCCGCCTGGATCAAAAGCATATCCTTTTTTCCCGGCCAGGTGATTTAGTATTGTGTTGAGGGGACAAATATCAAAGGCTATTCGCCTGTTGCCTTCCCTGTACGAGACATTTGCAAATCCTCCCAAATTAAGGCACACCGGATACTCGCCGAACAGCAATTCATCTCCGACCGGCACCAGCGGGGCTCCCTGCCCTTCCAACGCAACATCCAGTCGCCTGAAATCCGTTACCGTTGTTATTCCGCAAGCGGCTGCCAGGGAGGCACCATCACCCAGTTGAAAGGTCAGGCCCTTTTCGGGCTGGTGAAAAACAGTATGACCGTGTGACGATACCAGCAAAGCCTGTCCCTTTTCTCCAAGAAATTGACGGACGGAACGACCGATAAAATCACCATAATGGCTGTGCAGCATAACCAGGCTTCTGGCATCAAGTGAGCCGGCACCTGCCAGAAGCTGCTTCCAGTGAAGATCATAAGGTAAGGTACACGATTTCAGAATTTTGTACCGCCATTTCAGCCCGTAGCGCCGAAACCTGCAAAGCGCAAGATCCAGGCCGTCAAGGCTTGTTCCTGACATCACCCCCACCACGAGGTATGAACCCTTGATTTGCATAAGCTCTCCGATTCCTTCGCAGGTTCTGTTTATCGAAAATGCCGGATGCGGATCTCAGTAAAAAAAGGATGAAATAAAATGGCTCATGTTGTTCCTCTCGTCCGTCACCATTATTTCCAGGCGATGGCTCCTCCCTTTCTCAAGACGTTCCTTATCCATTGAATAAAAGATAAGGTTGTTCTTGGCATCATATTCAAACAGCGCCCATTTGCCATCGATATGTCCCGTGTATCCTCCGATTCCGGATTCATCATCCGTTATCCTGAATGAGATTGTCTCTCCCTCCTGGTATTGTCCGCCGCCCCGGAATGAAACAGGCGTGATCTGGGGCCCGGCGGTATCCACCACCAGAAAGTATTTTCCGAAGCTGCTCACCTGGGCAGTTACATAGCCGTTCCCGAAAGAGCCTCCTGCAGGGATATACTTTCCGTTATTACCGGTCCGGGCCATGAAGACTTTATCATACGTTCCATCAGCCAAATGTTTTGGCCTGATCGACAGTATGATGGATTTGAACAGGGGATCGTATTCGTTATGAATGGCAAAAGTATCCGACAGGCTTTCCTCCGGGGCAGTAAGCCTGGCATAGGTAAACTCAATATTCCTGAATAGGGCATTCCGCGGAACAACCAATCTTACGCCCTCACTTTCAAAGACATTCAAACTGTCATAGTTGAAGGTGACAAGGCCGGATGAGTCCGGGACCGTCCCTGGTGTCACCTGATCCGGGGGTACAGAGCGAACGTTGAAATCAAGTACGGAATTGTTTCCGTAGGCATCCGTAACACTCACAAAGATCCTGTGTGCGGAAAGATCATCGAAACGGAAAACACCCCGGCCGGGAGCGACCTTGTATATTTTAAGCGGATTGTTCGGATCCTGATAAAGTTTCTGGATGACTTTCCCTGTTTTTAACTTTTCCTCATAATCAATATGGCTGTTTACAGTCAGGGCCATGTCAAAAGGTATGCTGTCAAGGGTATAGAGGCAGAGTGTATCCCCGTCAACCGCAAGAAGGGTGGTAAGGGGACTGCAGGCATTCGAAGACCCGTCCAGATAGTCATATGTCTCAATTCCGAAACCAATGTCACCTGTAAGCTGGATGGAGGTGTCCCTTATCATATAATTCCCGTTCCGCGGGATTACCTGGGTAATGTATTTTTCATTCCTTCCGTTGATCCGGCTGTCCTTACCCAGCGGATATACACCCAGCCAGTAAATCTTTGGCGGTGTCTTGTCCCTGACCGGCAGGCCAAAGTTCAGTACATTAAGCGGAACGCTGGTCGCTGCATCACGGATTTCAAAATGCAGGTGCGGCCCGGAAGAATTTCCCGTATTTCCGGAGTAACCGATCTGTTGTCCTTTTTTGTAAACGAAACGGCCGGCCTCCGGAAAAAGGTCCACTTCATACGATTTAAGTCTGTACTGATTATCCTTCACGTAATTTTCGACCTCCGGCATATAAAGGCTGAGATGACCGTATACTGTCACCAGTCCCCCCTCATGCTGAATGTAAATGGCTTTCCCATATCCGCTGCTCTGTACTTTGATCCGGATTACCTGCCCGTCAAGGACGCTGCGGACGTGCTTTCCCTCGACCTGTTCAGTCTTGAAATCCAGGCCCGTATGAAAATGAGTCGATCTGATCTCCCCGTAGTTGCCCGAAAGCAGCAGCGTGAAATCAAGCGGCGCAGCAAGTGCCGGAACCCTGGTGCCCTGACCTGCGGCATGCATAAATGTTCCGCAGGCTATGAGAAGACAACATGCCAGAAGACCTGTTTTTTGGAAGTGGTTTTTCATCAGCTCAGACTGGGTATTCCTGTTGTCTGTAAATCTAAAACATAAATTTTATATTAATTTGAACAATAATGAACAAAATGCTGTTTTTATTTTCGGGTACAGAAAAAGAAGCTATCTTTGTAAAGATGGACCAGATGGCTGATGATATTTTTTCCAGCCTCAGACAAAAGATCCACAGGATCATTTCATTGTATGAGGAACAACGGGAAAAAAACATTGAGCTTCAAAACAGAAATTCGGAATTGCACGCAAAACTGGAGGAACTCGAATTGAAGCTATCCGGTGCTGAAAAAAAAGTTGAAAACCTAAAATTGGCTAAAGTGTTGTCGTCATTTCCGGATGATGACATACACGATACCAAGATGCAAATAAACAGGATTGTGCGGGAGATCGACAAGTGCATTGCTCTCTTAAACAGGTAGAAGCTAAGTGATAAGATGGAGGACAAGCTGTCAATAAAGATTAATGTAGCTGAACGTTATTATCCGTTAAAAATAGAAAGCAAGGATGAGGAAAAAATCAGGAAGGCTACCAGGCTGATCAACGAGAAAGTGCTGCAGTATAAGCAAAAATATGCAGACAAGGATACACAGGACTTTCTGGCAATGGCTGCCTTACAGTTTGTCACCAGACTGATTGAGATTGATGAAAGGAACAATACGTTACCGCTTGAACATAAGCTCCAGGATTTGAACAACGAATTGGATGAATATCTGAACAGGGAGTAGCACAGGTTCTTTTACATAACAGAAAGCATAGCCCGCATAATTTCTTCGCAATGCTGTGAAACTCAACACTAACTAAATTAGAGTGTTGCTCAGTTTGGCAAGAGCAGGCCATAATCCCGGTTCTCCGGGAATCCCTTTACGGGGACGATGGACACTCGAAACACGCTGGCACCTCTACCCATGTTGAACTGGGGTTTTATCAACATAGGAAGAAAGCTATGCGGGTTTTTTTATAATTATTTATTCATTTTAATGCAGTAACAATGATTATAACACAATTACAGATAGGTCTTGCTTTTATTGTCTTTTTCGTGGCGCTGGGTGCAGGCACAGCCATATCTTATGTCATGTGGAACGCCCTGCTCAAGAAAAAAAGACAGGACCTGATACGGGAGGCGGAGGCCGAAGGTGAGGCACTGAAAAGAGACAAAATGCTGCAAGCCAAAGAAAAATTCCTGCAGCTCAAGTCAGAACACGAAAAGTTCATTAACGAAAAAAATGCCAGGATCAGCATCATCGAGACAAAGCTCAACCAGAAGGAGATGCAGCTTTCGCAGAAAATCGAGGAACAGCAACGCATAAGGAACGAACTTGATGCCATGCGTGAAAACATGAACGTGCAACTCAGCCTGCTTGATAAGCGAACCGAGGAACTCGAAAAGCTGCACCGGCAGCAGGTGGAACAACTGGAGACCATATCGGGACTTTCAGCTGAGGAGGCTAAAAACCAGCTTATTGAATCGCTTAAGGAAGAAGCCAAATCACAGGCAATTTCATACGTGAATGAAATCATGGATGAAGCCAAGATGACCGCCAGCCGTGAGGCCAAGAAAGTTGTCATTGAATCCATCCAGCGGGTGGCTTCCGAAGTCACCATTGAAAATTCGGTTACTGTTTTCAACATTGAGAGCGATGAGATCAAAGGACGGATCATTGGCAGGGAAGGAAGAAACATACGGGCCCTTGAAGCTGTAACGGGTGTGGAGATCATTGTCGATGACACTCCGGAGGCCATAATATTAAGCGCCTTTGATCCTGTCAGGCGAGAGATTGCCCGCCTCTCCCTGCACCAGCTTGTTACGGACGGACGAATCCATCCGGCACGCATCGAGGAGGTTGTCGATAAAGTCAGGAAACAGGTCGAGGAAGAGATTGTGGAAGTCGGGAAGAGAACGACAATTGACCTTGGCATACACGGACTGCATCCCGAACTGGTCAGGCTGCTGGGTAAAATGAAATACCGTTCCTCATACGGACAGAACCTGCTTCAGCATTCAAGGGAGGTTGCCAATCTCTGTGCCATCATGGCCAGTGAACTGGGCCTCAATGCCAAGATGGCCAAAAGAGCCGGATTGTTGCATGATATCGGCAAGGTTCCGGATGACGAACCTGAACTGCCTCATGCCATTTTCGGAATGAAGCTGGCTGAAAAGTATAAGGAAAAACCGGAAGTCTGCAACGCCATCGGTGCACATCATGATGAGGTTGAAATGACATCGCTCATTTCGCCTATCGTTCAGGTTTGTGATGCCATTTCAGGTGCCAGGCCAGGGGCCAGACGTGAGGTTGTGGAATCCTACATTAAAAGGCTTAAAGACCTGGAATCCCTTGCCCTCTCCTATCCCGGGGTGATGAAGACATATGCCATCCAGGCAGGAAGGGAACTCAGGGTCATAGTGGGGAGTGAGAAAGTATCGGACAAGGAAGCTGACCAGCTGTCCTATGAAATTGCCAGGCGCATCCAGGATGAGATGACATATCCGGGTCAGGTTAAAATTACGGTCATAAGGGAAACAAGGGCTGTCAGCTATGCCAAGTAAGCTGTCCGGTCACTTTTCGGTGATGGCCTTCAGCAAAGCCCTGAATTGATTTGACCTGAATTTCAGTCCCCTTTCCTCATAGGAGAATACCAGTTCACCGATCAGGCTCATGATCAGCTCATGGCTGGGGCCAGGGAGGTAGTAATACGGCTGGGGATCAAGTTTCCGATGACGGATGATCCGCTCGATTTCCTCCCGTCCGAAAACCGCGCCCTGTTTGCCAGGGTCAATGTAGAAAAGTACTTCACTGCCTTTGTCACCTACTGACGTTTGAGCCCATGGATCACTGTAAACCAGGATGCATTCTCCGGGCACGCCGGCCGCGAAGACGGGAAGTTCAAGTTTCTGTGCAAGAGCCAGGTAAAGTATCGCAAGTGATACGGGATTTCCTTTTCGCTGTTCAATTACCCGGTTCAGGTATGAATTATCAGGATTAACAGGGTCAGGTTGAGCAATGCTGAAACGGTTCACTTCAAAAAGTATGTAATTCAGTATTCTAATCTTTTCGAGAGCAGTCAACCCGTCGCTCAGTTCAAGCCAGACACTTTTCCTGATGCCTTCCAGAAAGTCATCAATGGTATTATAGCTCAGTTCCGGAAACTGTATCCGTGCCACATAGAATGCACCCTCTAGGACGTTTTGCGAACCGTTCCGCATCCATCCCTGAAGATCATCTTTTCCGGCACTGAATTTGATCTCCTGAATCAGGTCATCGATCCTGTTCTGCACCTGATAACTTTCAGCCTCGTCCCAGGCTCTCTGAAGCTCAGGGAGCAAAGATCTGCCTTGTTTCAGTATTGTTTCCGTGACTTTGCCCCTGACAATTGCATCTGCATCATCAAGCAATGAGATCAGGGCAAGCACTTCACTTCTGTCCATGTGAAAAAGTTTGTTATTTTTGAATCGGGTGGACGCAAATTCCATAACTTGTAACGGGGTTTGCGCTCACAAATTCCCCGCATCCTGATGCGAGGAGTTTCAGTCCCCTGCCAACAATTCTCAAGGTGCTCAGGATAAAAAACCAACATTGGCATAAAAATAATACAAATTGATATCATGATTCAACGCATACAGTCTCTTTATCTTCTGCTGGCTGCTGCTCTGACGGGCATGATGCTGCCGTTTCCGTACGCCGTACTCCAGGCAGCCGACAACAGTATCCTGTTCAATGTCCGGGCAGTGCAGTCCATTCACCCAGATGCTCAAATTACCGTATTGTATCATACTTTACCGGTTCTCCTGCTGGTCTCGGTAAGCGGAATCCTTCAGTTCTGCAACATCTTCCTGTTTAAAAGAAGGCTGCTGCACATGCGCATATGCCTGCTCAGTGCCTTGCTGCTGGGGGGACTGATCATATTGATGTATTATTATTACAGCATGGTGAAGGTTGAATTTTCCGGCATGCAGTTTGTATTGCGCATGCCAGCGTTGTTCCCCCTGCTTTGCATTGCCCTTGATCTGCTTGCATTCAGGTCAGTCCGTCACGACGAGCGGATGGTTACTTCGGCTGACAGGCTCCGGTGAGTCATATGATCTCAATGTGTTCCTGATCGGTAATCTTTTCGCAATAGCGGCATTTAAGCCTGACTTCGGTTTTTGAAACAACCGTGAAACGGGTGGTTGTCCTTTCACTGTTTGTAATGCATTTGGGATTGAAACATTTGGCTATTCCGACAATCTCATCAGGTACCTCCACGATCTTTTTTTCGACCACAGAATAGTCCTTTATCACGTTAAGTTTTGCCTGCGGCGCAACCAGAGCAATCTTGTTTATCTCCTTGTCCACAAAAAAGGTGTCAGATATTTTTATTATGGCTTTCCTGCCAAGCTTCTTGCTGTCAAGATTGGTGCCAAAGGTGATCTGTTTATCGCTTTTGTCAAGGCCCAGAATGCTGATTACCTTGAACAAAGCCCTGGCCGGAATGTGGTCAATGACTGTGCCGTTTTCAATGGCGCTGACTTCCATCTTCTTGTCCTTCATGGGATGACTAATTTTCCTTGTCATACAGAAAAAAATTTACTTCAGGCCCAGAATGGAGGTCATGATGGCCTGCCTTACATAGACACCGTTCAGGGCTTGCGTGAAATAGTATGCCCGGGGACTGGCATCAACATCCTGGTCAATTTCACCCACACGCGGAAGGGGATGAAGCACCTTCATTGTCGGTTTGGTCGATTCAAGCATTTTATTTCTCAGCACATATGTGTTTTTTGTCTTTTCGTATTCAATCGGATCGGAAAACCTTTCTTTCTGCACACGAGTCATATAAATAATATCGGCCTGCTCGATGCCGGTTGTCAGGTCCCTTCGTTCATGGTAACGGAGCCCGAGGCAGTTCAGGTAGTATTTGTACTCATCCGGCATCTTAAGTTCTTCCGGTGAAATGAAATGAAATGTCGTCCTGAACTGCGACAGGGCCATCAGCAGGGAATGCACGGTTCTTCCATATTTCAGGTCGCCCACCATGAAGACTGTCAGATTATCCAGGCTGGCCTGAGTTTTATATATAGAGTACAGGTCAAGCAAAGTCTGGGTAGGGTGCTGGTTTGCCCCGTCCCCGGCATTAATGACCGGTACCGGAGTCAGCTCGCTGGCAAAACGGGCTGCTCCTTCGAGGCTGTGCCTCATAACGATCAGATCACAGTAATTGCTGACAATCTTGATTGTATCGTACAGGGTTTCACCTTTGGTAATGCTCGAGGTACTTGTATCGGTGAAACCAATCACCCTCCCTCCAAGCTTATTGACTGCACTTTCAAAGCTAAGCCTCGTCCTTGTTGAAGGTTCAAAAAAAAGTGTGGCCACAACCTTTCCCTTCATCAGCGGTTGGACAGGATTTGCCTCAAATTCATCCGCCAGGGCAAGGATCCGCAGGTATTCTTCCTTGCTGTAATCTGTAATGGATACCAGGCTTTTATTCTTCATACGAATGTTGATCATTAATAAATAGTAACCTTACATAATCTTAAATATCGCATGGAACATATGCGCACTACCCAGGGAGAGGTATTGCGACCCGATGCAAAGACAAGAATGCACGGCCGGCTTCCATTGTGGTTCCAAATTAGTCATTCATCCTGTGAATTGCAAGCGGAAGCGGTCAATTGTTCAACCCTGATATAACCTGCAGCCATGAACTTGGATCTCAATGCTTCCGAACGGCTTTTCCGTATGGAAACCGTCATGCCGCATGTTTCACCGAAAGCCTGATGCACGGGCGTAAGATGTTCATCTTTTATAATTTTCATTACCCCCTGCATAGCGGCATAGGGGAACGACAGCCGGAAGGTATCTTCATGATATCTTTTGATTATTCTGGCACCGGCCAGCATGTCAGCGGCTGAGGCCCTGTAGCTTTGCGCAAGCCGGCCGGTTCCCAGCCTGACACCGCCAAAATACCGAACCACAAGGATCAGCACGTTTGTCAGATTGTTTATTATCAGCAGGTTGCTCAAGGGCTTCGCTGCCGTACCGGGGGGTTCACCATCGTCATGCATTCCGATGCTTTCCCGGTCACCGCTCAGACGGTATGCATAGCAAAGGTGACGGGCATCATGATATTCCTTCCTGTAGGACGCCAGAATGTTTTTTATGGTACTTTCATTGTAAACAGGAAACCCAAAAGCCAGGAAGCGGCTGCCTTTTTCACGGTAACAGCCCCTGGCAGTTTCTGCGAGGGTATAATATTCATCCTCCATGGTTTGATACGGCCGGCATGACTGACAGGCATACCGGAGATATCAGAATTTCAGCTTTTTTTCGATCTCTTCAATCTGGTTTTTAAACTGTTTGTCCGTTTCCACCAGGTTGTTTACTGTCTTGCAGGCATGCAACACAGTTGCATGGTCTTTGTTGCCGATCTGGGCACCGATTGTCGCCAGAGATGACTTGGTGAGGTTTTTCGAAAAATACATAGCCACCTGTCGGGCCTGAACGATCTCCCTTTTCCTTGTCTTTGACTGAAGGGAGTCCACCTGAACATCAAAGAAATTGCATACTACCTTCTGGATGTAATCAATTGACACTTCACGCTTTGTGTTCTTTATCAGTTTGTCGACCATTTCCTTGGCCAGGCCAAGGGTTATTTCCTTTTTATTGAGCGTGCTCTGAGCCAGCAGGGATATCAGGGCACCTTCCAGTTCCCTGACGTTATCGGTGATATGGGTTGCAATGTACTCAACCACTTCATCCGGAAGTACGATACCGTCCTTGTATGTTTTCTGCTTCAGTATGGCAACCCGTGTCTCGTAATCAGGCACCTGCAGGTCTGCCGAGAGGCCCCATTTAAACCGTGACAGCAGGCGCTGTTCCAGACCCTGCAGCTCCACAGGAGGTTTGTCGCAGGTCAGTATAAGCTGTTTACCCGACTGGTGCAGATGGTTAAATATATGAAAGAAGATGTCCTGTGTTTTTTCCTTACCGGCAAATTCATGCACATCATCAATGATGAGCACATCGATCATCTGGTAAAAATGCAGGAAGTCATTCTTGGTGTTGTTTCGTATGGCCTCGACAAACTGGGTTTGAAAACGATTGGCTGGCACATACAACACTGTTTTTTCAGGATACTTATCCTTTATTTCAATACCGATTGCCTGTGCCAGATGGGTTTTCCCAAGGCCCGAATCTCCATAAATCAGCAGGGGATTAAAGGCTGTTCCTCCCGGGTTGTTGGCCACTGCAAAACCTGCCGACCTGGCCAGCCGGTTGCACTCTCCCTCGATGAAATTTTCGAATGAGTTTTCCGAGCTCAGTCGCGGATCAATGTTCATCTTCTTTATCCCCGGAATAATGAACGGGTTCTTAATGGTGTTTTCCTCAATGTTCAGAGGAACCGTGACCGGATTGTTCTTAATCTCACCCTGGCTTTTTGCAGGGATCTTGACTGTG
>JAXDCR010000137.1:0-26062 GCA_034677845.1 Bacteroidales bacterium
GATGCCGTTGAAATTGTCAGCAGGCTGACCGTTACTGTCCTCTATATGGCCTGAAACACGCACACGGGAGAACGCCTTCAGCGTGTCAATGGCGGATGTCACGGGAATGCCGTTCACGGAATCCGTCACGACAGTGTATTCAGGTGCGGCAAGGGTCAGGGCAGGATCGCCCAGCAGGATAAAATTGAGCTTGTTGGTCTCCGCCCCGGAAGAATTCTTTGTCATCCGGATGATGTCACCCAGCCTTGGATAGTTTCCTCCGGCATCACGCTGAAAAGCCATCCGGTAGAACTGCGTGTTCAGATAATGGTTCCTGTCTGAATAGGCGATGCGGGTGGTGGATAGCAGAGCGATGCTTCCTCCCTGCGGGTTCAGCAGGGCAGTCTCGCCGGCGGAGGTGCTTTCAAGGAGTTTTCCGTCCTCGTCGCTCAGGTCATCGAAACGGCTGAACTCACAGGTGGCGGTGACAAAAAGCGGAAGCTTTGTTCTGTTGGAAAGGGACTGCAGGTCCTCGCGCATCAGGATCTGCTCCGCCGCCAGCCCCCTTTCACCACCGTGCCCCGTATAGTTGAAAATAAGAATTCCCCTGTGGATGTTTTCAAAGACAGACCTGTTCACGTCCGGATAACGGCTTCCTGTGGAAGTGGACACCTGCCTGTAGGCGTCGAGCATAATCTTCCTGACTACAAATCCCGGGTAGATACTGTCCACAAGGTCCGCCACCTCATTGGCCTGCGTCATGTGAAGGTTCATGTCCTCATCGTCGCCGACGAACAGGATCGTATTGCGCCAGTCCTGACGGTTGAAGGGGTTGTCGTAGTCCCTTACCTTATAATATAAGGTCATGGCTTCTTCTGCTGTTTTTGCCGGAAGCCGGCCCACGCCGATGTCGAGAAGGTAGTTTTCCATGTCCTCCGAACCTCCTTCATGATCATCCAAAAAGCCGAAGAAGTCATCAGTAACATACGAAAGGGAGGCATTCAGCGAATTCACAGACTGGTAGGTGGGTATGAAATTTGAATTGCCTTTCTGCCGGGAGATGTTGTTATAAGATCCGTCTCCAAGCAGCAAAAGGTATCTCAGCCTGTCTGTCTCACCGGTGGCCCGGCTGTGAATCATCCGTGCAAAATCCCTGATGGCACTGATGTCCGGGGCTCCGGATGAGAACTCATTGTAAACCTGTTCCGTGGTGACCACAAGTACCGACAGCCCGTCACGCAGCCGGTGCAGTTTTGCCAGGCTGTCAGCAGCCTCCTGGAACAGGGGATGGGTCACTATGATCATATTGGACGGCGAAGCATGGTGAAGGTTCTGATTCATGAGGGGACCGGTGTCTGAACCGTCACCTTTAATGATAGGAGCCGAAAAGTCACCGCCCGGATTGACCGCCACATATTCCCGGAGCCGGTCGGCAAAGGAAACAAATGAAAGGGTTGACCCGCTGGTCTGGGTGGTTAACCGGCTTATGCTGAAACGGTCAGTGATATCCCACACCATGGTTGTCTCATTTGCATTTTCAAGGTGAAAACGGACGATGCTGCCGGGTCCCACAGACTCCAGATCCCTGAAAAAGTAGGCATCCGAGTTGACCGTCAGTTTTCTCCTCGCCTGTATGAAGTAATAATCAAGGTAACCTTCATCAGAAACGGAACTGCGGTTGTAGGAAACGGCAAGCCTCAGCTCGCCTGTGCCTGTATAAAATGAAAAAATGCCGCTTTCCTGGTTGGCGAATACTCCGGTTGAGTTATCCAGATTGACGCCGTCCACATTGACTGAGCCGACGGGCCGGCTGCCGACACTGAACAGGAAACTCCTGGTGCCGGCTGAACGGCTTGCCACATTAGCCATCAGTCTGACAGGTGCGGCGGTGTCAATATTGGCGAAGGTTATTGTCGTATCGTAATCCTGGTAGGCAAGCGGTTCGCCGAACCACTGTCTTCCGGATTTGAGAAAATTGTATTTGTTGAGCTCATGACCGACATAATCGTCAAAGCTGTTCACTTCCAGTGTCGGCTCCTCTGTCACCGGAGCTGCCGTCTGGATCCTTTTTCCCGTTCCCGGTGCTGTGGTCACGAAGTAATAGGCATATGGGCTGTATGCATGGGTTACCTGCTCGAACAAAGCGGAGGAAGAATTCCATGTCCATGTCCTTACACCCTTTCCATAGAACAGGATATAATCACCCTGTCCGAACTGTCCGTCGGTGCCTGTATGCATATATACAGGGTTTTCTGCCAGATCAGAGATCCTTTGTTCGCCATTCATCAAAGGGAGCATCACGCCGCCGTTGCCATAGATCCTTACCCCGGAGGGGTTTGTGAATCCCATCCCCAGTATATCTTCGTATGTGAGCCTGTAGATGCCGTCATCGGTTATCTTTATCCTGTACCACCTGCCGCTGCCCAAAACAGAGTTTTGAACGCTGTCAGCCAGTGCCTCCTCTGACGCAGGATTCTTTTCAACAGCTGTCTTTGTCAGATTGTCCTGAGCGGGGAAGTTGCGCTCAGCGGCTATGCCGGCACCGGCAGAGCCGGCAGGCCGGTCTTCAGGCTGCCCGCACGTGGCGGTGCTGAACGAAAATGATGCCGGAAATGCCAGAAATATCAGATGCAGAATGTTCATGGGCTGCGGAAATGACAGGAAAGCCGCCGGGCGGCCCGGTGGCTTGTTATTGAACGGTCCAAAAATACGATTATTATCGGTCTTTTCTTAATTTATATTGCCCATCGCGCTGAACGGAAAAACCGGATTCTTCCTATCTTTGCCTTCAGACGTTTTTTATGTTTTAGTGGCACGGTAAAGATTTGACCGGCGGCATATAACACAACCCCTGTGTGCTTCGTTATTTCTTTATGGGTATTGGCGATCGTCGCCTGCCGATGCGGCAGACACAGCACATACCTGAAAGCACACGAAACAACATATGTATGACAAAGTGGCTGAGCGGATGCAGGACGATCATGGTGTGCTGGGCATTGCTCGCGGTAATGCGGGCACATCCGCAGGACTACCACTTTTCAGGTTTTCTTCTTAACCAGGTGTATGTTAATCCTTCATACGCTGCCATGGTGGAGTCGCCGGAAGGGGGACTGACATACAGGAACCAGTGGCCCGGAATACCGGCCACCTTTGTCACCTACGGGGCTTCTTTTGTATACCCGGTGAAATCGATGAATAGCGGGCTGGGCATCAACCTGCTCAACGATGTGCAGGGAAGCGGGGTCATCAGCCGCACAAGTGCCACCCTGCTGTACGGTTACAGGCTGCAGCTGGGCAGAAGCTGGCAACTGGGCGCCGGAATCGGGGCCTCTCTTGTTTTTAAGCAGTTCAGCGCTGATGAGCTGGTTTTCCGTTCCGACATCCTGAATGATCTCGGATACTCCTACGGCACTGTTGTGATGGGCAACTACAACAAGTACTATCCTGACTTTGGCGTGGGCATTTCTCTCGTTAACGCTGAAAGCGGCATCTCCGCCGGACTGTCGGTCAGCCACCTGACAAGACCGGATGAAACGGAAAACTCACTGTCAGGCGACCGCCTGCCGTTAAAATACACGGCCTTTGTTTCCGGGCGCCTGGGCAGAGGCGGAAGCAACACCGGCAGCACGGTAACCCTGGTGCCGGCTCTGTTTTTTTCACAGCAGGGCATCAGCCAGGAACTGATGTGGGGCAGCCAGGCCATGATCAACTCACTTTTTATTGTCGGGGCATGGGCAAGGCAGAACCTGTCCTTTCATTTTGATTCCTTTATTTTAAATGCCGGCATTTCATACAGGAAATACAATTTTCTCTACAGCTATGACGTTAATGTAAAGAAATTTGACCTTTTATCGACAAAAATGGCTGCACACGAAGTAACCTTTTTATACCGATTGGAGTATAAGGGTTTGGAGTACAGAAGCCGTAGCAGAAGGGCAGTTGATTGTCCCGCTTACAACTGATGTTGGAAAATTTTATGACCCTGGATATATTATTTCTATATTTTTGAAAAAAAATTGAACACCATGAAATTGAAGCATTTTATTCATCTTTCCACCGCCATGCTTGTCATTCTGTTTTCAGGTTGCTCAGGCGGGGGAAGGAATGTTTCACCAACCACCGGATGGAATTACAATGATCCTGAGAGCGGGGGATTTGAAGTTGTCTCAGGTACGGAACAGGAAACGGGCCCGGGACTTGTGCTCATCGAAGGAGGCACATTTATCATGGGCAGGGTGGAACAGGATATAACCTATGACTGGAACAACGTTCCGAGACGTGTCACGGTCAGCTCTTTCTATATGGACCAGACGGAGGTGAGGAATGTGGATTACAGGGAGTACCTGTACTGGATCAGCCGGGTTTTCATGGATTATCCGCTTGTTTATAAAAAGGCGCTGCCCGATACCTTGGTGTGGAGGCGCCCGATGGCTTACAATGAACCATATGTGCAGTATTATTTCAGGCATCCGTCTTATAACAATTATCCGGTTGTCGGGGTAAGCTGGCTGCAGGCCAATGACTATTGCACCTGGAGAACTGACCGCGTCAACGAAGGCATCCTCATCCGGGAAGGAATCCTGGATCCTGATCCCAACCAGCTGGGAGCCAATAATTTTAACACTGAGGCTTATCTGGCGGGACAGTACGAGGGCCTGGTCAACCAGAACCTTCCAAGCATTGATCCGAACCAGGAATACAGAAGGGTCATGGTTGAGGACGGACTGCTGCTGCCCAAATACAGACTCCCGACCGAGGCCGAATGGGAATATGCCGCCCTTGCCCTTGTGGGAAATACATACGAGGAACGGGTGTACGAGAGAAGGATCTATCCGTGGGACGGTCATAACGTGAGGAATGATTCCAGAAAGAACAGGGGCGAAATGATGGCCAACTTTGTACGCGGCCGCGGTGACCTGATGGGTACCGCAGGAAGCCTGAACGACAACGCCACGGTTCCTGCACCGGTTGAATCTTTCTGGCCAAACGATTTTGGGCTGTACTGCATGGCCGGAAATGTAAATGAATGGGTGCTTGATGTTTACAGACCTCTGACCTATCAGAGCTTCGATGAGTTCAATCCGTTCCGGGGGAATGTCTTCCAGACACTTGTCACCGATGAGGAAGGGAATGTTGCCGAAAAGGATAGCCTTGGAAGGCTTCAGTACAGGGATGTAACGGATGAGGAAGCCATCAACCGCTGGAATTACAATCAGGCATACTATAAGAATTACCAGGACGGCGATTACCAGTCGCTCCTGACCGATGGCACCGACTGGACCGCAGAACCGGGTAACCAGGCCCAGAACACACAGAATATGTATTCACAGAAACCGGGCTACGAAACTTCGCTTATTTCAGACAAGTCAAGGGTATATAAGGGCGGTTCATGGCGCGACCGGGCCTATTGGCTCAGTCCCGGCACCCGCCGATTCCTTGATGAGGAACAATCGCGCGATGACCTTGGGTTCCGCTGTGCCATGATCCGTGTCGGAAGTCCCAATATGTAACAATACCGTGAACTTTGACAAACACCCTTCAGGGATGGACCTGAAGGGTGTTTTTTTTTATATATTAGCCGTCGGCATCAACCTTTGGACACCTATGGAAACAGGCGAACTGTACAGTCTTTACCTGCAGCACCCGGACATATGCACCGACTCCAGGAAAATAAAACAGGGCTGCCTTTTCTTTGCTCTTCGCGGAGCTTCCTTTGACGGGAATGACTTTGCCCGGGAAGCCCTTGAAAAAGGGGCCGCCCGGGTAGTGGTTGATTCCTCGGCATTGCCCCGGGATGAGCGTGTCGTGAAGGTGCAGGATGCGCTGGCGGCTTTGCAGCAACTGGCCACATATCACCGAAAGAAGACACGGATGACAGTCATCGCCCTTACCGGATCCAACGGTAAGACAACCACCAAGGACCTGTGCAGGGCAGTGCTTGGCAGGAAGTACAGGACGGCTGCCACTGAAGGCAACCTGAACAACCACATCGGCGTGCCCCTGACCCTTCTTTCAATGAACGGCAATACGGAGGCCGGCATCGTGGAAATGGGCGCCAACCACCCCGGTGAGATAAGCCGGCTGTGCGACATGGCACAGCCGGACATGGGCATCATCACCACCATCGGGAAAGCTCACCTGGAGGGTTTTGGCGATATAGAGGGGGTGACAAAGGCAAAAGGCGAGCTATTTGATTACCTGTCACTTCATGGCGGTTTGCTCCTTGTCAACAGAGGCGACGAGAGAATCAGCCTGCTGGCAGAGGGCAGGGAAGGACGTAAGATATATTACAATGGAGCGGGAGGGTTGCAGGCTGAGGCGGTCAGGGCAGACCCTTTCCTTAGCTTTGAGGCCGTTGATGGCCAAAGGAGGATTCATTTTTCAACCCGTCTGGCAGGAAGATACAATGTGGCCAATGTGCTGGCAGCATGCTGCCTTGGCATTCACCTGGGAGTGCCGGACGAAGAGATCGCCGGCGCGGTCAATGCGTATGTTCCGGACAGCAACCGGTCGCAGTATATCCGCACGGAAAGGAACGAAATTTACATGGATGCATACAATGCCAATCCGACCAGCATGAGGGCTGCCATTGATGAGTTCCTTTCCTCCGGCCGGAAGAAAAAGCTCCTTATCCTGGGCGAGATGAAAGAGCTGGGTGACCATGCATCCATGGAGCACATCATTATACTCAGATACCTCAAGGAAAAGGGCATGCAGGAAGTCATATGTGTCGGCAAAGCTTTTTGTGGTGCTGTCGGGGATACGGGATACAGACACTTTGAAGAGCCGGGGGAGCTGATGCAATACCTGAAAGACAACCCTCCGGCAGGCAGATATATATTTGTCAAGGGGTCACGCAGCAACCAGCTGGAAAACCTGCTGCCGCTTTTATAGTCTGACTGACGGTATCTGTCAGGGGAGCCAGTATCCGCCCCTCCCCTACCTTTCCACCATGAAAGGATAGCGGTAGTTGACCGGGGGTACGAAGGTTTCCTTCACAGACCTGGGTGACAGCCAGCGGATCAGGTTAAGCACGGAACCTGCCTTGTCATTGGTGCCGGAGCCCCTGCTGCCGCCGAAAGGCTGCTGCCCGACAACCGCGCCCGTCGGCTTGTCATTGATGTAAAAATTTCCGGCGGCGTGCAACAGCTTGCGGGAGGCAAGCTCAATCACCTGCCTTTCCCTGGCAAAGACAGACCCCGTAAGCGCATATATGGACGTCCGGTCACACAGTTCCAGCGTTTCCGTGAATTTGCCGGCAGGGTAAACATAGATGCTGAGAACGGGACCGAAGAACTCCTCCTGCATGGTGAAATAAAGCGGATCGCTGGTGACGGCCACCGTCGGCTCCACAAAATATCCCGTGCCCTTGTATGACCTGCCACCGGTAATGATCCTGGCAACCTTTTCCTTCCGGATCCGCTGGATCACCTTGCGCATCCGGTTAAATGCCGCTTCATCAATAACCGCGTTCATGAAGTTGGTGAAATCCTCGGGTCCGCCCATGCGGAATGAGCTTATGTCGGCCAGCAGCATATCCTTTATCAACGGCCACAGTACGTCCGGAATGTACGCCCTCGATACGGCGGAACATTTCTGTCCCTGGTATTCAAAGGCACCGCGTGATATGGCGGTAACAACCTGCAGAGGGTCGGCTGATTCATGCACCATTACAAAGTCCTTGCCGCCGGTTTCCCCGACGACGCGCGGATAGGTGCGGTATTTATAGATGTTGTTGCCGATGCTTTTCCAGAGCCACTGGAACACTTCGGTTGAACCGGTGTAGTGAAGGCCTGCAAAGGCCGGGTGAGAAAGCACAATGTTGGCTGTCAGTTCTCCGGGGGCAAAGACCATGTTGATAACCCCGTCCGGCAGCCCCGCTTCCCTCAGCACTTCCATTATGACCCTTGCCGAATAGATCTGTGCCCTTGACGGTTTCCATACCACCACATTCCCCAGGATGGCGGGGGCGGTTGGCAGGTTGCCGGCAATGGAAGTGAAGTTGAAAGGAGTGAGGGCAAATATGAAACCTTCCAGTGGCCGCCACTCCATGCGGTTCCATACACCGGCAGGAGAATGAGGCTGATATTTATAGAGATCGGTCATGAACTTAACGTTGAATCTCAGAAAATCAATCAGCTCGCAGGCTGAATCGATCTCTGCCTGGTATATGTTCTTGCTCTGACCCAGCATGGTGGCTGCATTGATCTTCAACCGGTAAGGTCCCGACAGCAGGTCTGCAGCTTTAAGGAAGACAGAAGCCCTTGATTCCCATGGCAGAGAAGCCCACGCTTCACGGGCGTCAAGGGCAGCCTGAATGGCCATGGTGACTTCAGCCTCACCCCCGTGATGATAGTACCCCAGCACATGCTGATGGTCATGGGGGGGATTTATGGCTGAAAGTCTGCCGGTTGTGACCTCCCTGCCGCCGATGAACATCGGAATGTCAATCTTCATGCTCCTGCATTCCAGGATCAGTTTTTTGAGCTCGTCACGTTCCCTGGTTCCGGGTGCGTAACTCAGCACAGGCTCATTCTGTGGTTCAGGCACATTAAAAAAACCCGGTGTCAGCATATTCTTTTCTTAGTGGGTTACCAGTACAGGAATGAAAAGGGGACAATATGCTAATATATAAAACAAGCGGAACCAAAAAAATGACATTCATTATGTGGTCAGCAACGGGTGCTGTTCCCTGCCAGAAAAAAATGCCGGTTCCGTTTATGCGGTGTTGATAAATTCCGGGAGGGTGGACAAAAGTTCTTCGTTGCACCCACCGCCGGTACTCATGGTTTCAGTAACTTTGAAACAAAACTGAAAGGTGAACCGTGACAAACTGGCTTGACCAACTGGGCTCCATGCTGTATTCGAAATACCTTGCCTTCAGAGATTCGCGGGTCGGTACGGTGCTGAGGAACAAATATATACTGACACTTGTCGTTTTTTCCTGTGGATGCTGGTTTTTGACCAGAACAACCTGAACGAAAGGAGAAAAACTGCGGCTGAATACAAACAGTTGCTGGAGGACAGAGAGTATTACATCAGAAAGATTGAGGAAGACAGACAACGGATCCGGGAACTTAAAACCGATGACGAAAACCTTGAAAAGTTCGCCCGGGAACAGTATCTCATGAAGAAGGAAAATGAAGACATCTTCATCATTGTGGATGAGGAGTGAAAAATTCCTGACTCCTTTCTGCTGACCGCATGATCCTAAGCAGGTCAAGGGGACCGGAATCAGCGGGGATTTCCTTTCCCAACAGCATCAGAAATCGCATAGCCGCCTCTGTAACCCGGACATAGCCGTAATAACTTTTGTTGGAACGGTTCAGGTACTGCATGACCCTGAAAGCGTCAAACCACCTGTAAAAACGGTTTATGAAAGATGCCGCTGAGGCACAGTTTGCCGAAACATTGGCGATGGCCGCGGTGGCATCGAGAGATCTCATGTATTCCGCCAGAGGAGGTGCCAGGCTGTCAATGACCTTACCGATCTTTTGATCCCCTGATTTAAAAAACTGCGGCACTTTCAGGAACAGGTCCTGCAGGTCAAGGAAACTTGCAGGAGCATAGGTCAGCAAATGATCCTCACCTGAGGCCATGAATTTACTGATGGCCGCACCGGTGCCGAAAGGTACGCGATCTGAGAGCCTCGGTGAAGGGATGACCCGTATGTCATTGATCTCATAAAATCCGCCGAGCGGTATTATTTTGTGGAGAAAGTAAAAGTCCTCTCCGGCTTTTCTCCGGCTCATGCCACCCTGAAGGATATAGTCCTGCGCTTTTACGGCAAAAGAAGAACCCACCGTGTGAAAGGCATACGGAAAGCCTGCCAGCCGCAGGAACTGGTTCATGTAACGCAGATGCAGCTCATATTCCGCGATGCCTCTGTAAACCCTTTCGCTGAATTCATTTCCGGATACAGGATGTTCAAAATACAGGTTAAAGCCTCTTGCTCCGGGATACCGGGTGATATGATCCTCAATGGCAATGAAATAATTGCTGTCACACTGGCAGTCAGCGTCATAGGAAAGTATCCAGCCGTTTCTCATTCCGATGCGGTCGAACCGAAAGGCCGCCTCATCCATGCCTGTTCTCCTTGCCAGGCCCACACCGGCATGTTTTGCAGGCATGTTCAGCGCTTCCATCAGCAGGAACCGGAAAGCGGGGTCGCGGTGAACGCTGATCCACCTCCGGGCGTCAGTCAGGTACCGGCGGCAGGTTGCATGGATACTGTCGCCTGCGTCTTCAGGCGCATTGATCACGATGATCACTTCGACATGCCCTGCAGGTCTTGTGCATTTCCACAGGGATTCCAGGGCGGCAATCAGATTGTTTTCACAGTAGGCAGGTATGACGACAATATAGCTGAGCTGACCGGAAGGAATATCATCCAGGTGAGGAAGAAAAGCAGGCTGTTTGCGGAAATATCCATCCGTAAATCCCATGGGGACGGATGATTACCTGCTGCTCCGCAGCTGCTGCTGATATGCCGAGTTCAGTCCCTCAATCACGCTTTCGGTGATATCAAGGCTGTCGTGTGCATAAAGTATGTTCCCCCCGAAGGAGGTTCCCAGCACATAGGTATAATTAAACTGCCGGCTGTTCTCGTTCAGATATTTCATGATGGCATCGATGAGCTTACGGTTCATAACTGTCTGCTGTTCAGTCAGGTTATTCGTCAGTTCTTCCTGCAGCTGAAGCAGCTCCTGCTGTTTTGTGTAAAGTTCCTGCTCAATTGTGGTAGCCTCGGAGCGTGTCAGCAGTCCCCTGTTATACTTATCCTGGTAATCGGTCACTTGCTTCTGATAGGCTGACTGTTTGGACGAATATTCCGCATCGCTCGATTCAACGCTCTTCTCGAGTTCGGCAGACAGGTCGGTGGCCATATCATATTTGGCCAGCACGGAATCGATCTGGACATAGACGATCTTACCATCCCCGGTTGAGGCGGAAGCGCCGGATGCACTTTCGGAAACACCCCTGGAGCCAATACCCGTAAAGTGAAGTACGAAAAGTGCCAGAACTGCCAAAGCCAGTATAATGTTGATGAGGAGCTGTACTTTTTTCATGTCGGAATGGTTTTGAATATTTTAAGGGTAGCAAATATATGTTTTTATGCTTACAGAAAAAAATCGGGCAGAAGGAAATATGGCTTATTAAAATTCAGGACAGGGAACTTCGCCTTTTTTAATGTTTCTTGGAAGGGCAAACTTGAAGCTCATGGATATTTCGTGTGACCCCAGCGCCTGTCCTATGAGATTTGAAATCGTCAGATCGTAGCTGTAACCTATGTTGAATGTCCGCGTCCTGTATCCCAGCAATACGATAAGGGCATCTCCGCGCTGCGAGTTGAAAGGCGGTATGCCGCGGTACCAGATTCCGAGAACCAGCGGGTTCTTGTGCCAGTAAACGCCCATGTCAAGCTGTGTGAAGTGACCCTGGGTCTTGAAGAGAAAGGCCACGGTCATTGTCTCGTCGAGCGGTTTCAGCAGCCTTCCCTGACTGATCAGCTCCATGCCGCCGAAAACGGATACCCTGACAGGAACTTTTGCTGTGTCGGCATACAGGGAAACGTTGGGTTGCAGTATATGGTCAACATTGACTCCGGCCCATATCCTGCTGCTGTAGGCAAGGGCTGACAGGGCAAGGTCAACGTCCCTCACCTTTTCAAGCGGCTGGGGCTGGATATTGCCTCCTCCGGCCATCATGACCTCATCGATGAACTCCAGCTTATCCCATGCCAGTCCGTGCTCCCGGTAAGAAAAATGAAGGCCGGGCCGAACATAGATCTCGTTCCGCACCTTGAAGTTATAGGAATACTGGACTCCCACGCTCACCGTTCCCAGTTCACCGGTCCCCGCTGCGTCTTTGTATCCCAGGAAGCCGATGCCGCTGTTGTAAGGTGAAAAGTAGTGGTCATAGGAAAAACTGTACGTCCTGAATGTTGCGGGCAGTCCGATCCACTGGTTCCTGTAATTTGCGCACACGCGGCTTCCGCCTGCGGCACCGGCAAAGGAAGGTGCCAGGTAAAGGGGATTCGAATAGAACTGGGAAAACTGCGGATCCTGGGCAAGGGCGCCGGGCATGCCTGACAGTGCCGTCAGGAAGGCAACCAAGGCCTTGACAATGAAAAGGCGGCAGGTTTTTAAAAGCCTGTGGCGCATCGCTCCTCCGTTTTCCTTTTCTGTCTTCATGATACAGCCTTCTTCATTGCCCGCTCTTGCGGACAAGAACAGTCACATCCCCGGCCCTGACAAAAGGCCTTCCGTTTGTGAAAGTGGCTGTCACCCGCCATACATAAACGTCCTGCTTCACCGGTTCATCATGGTAAAATCCGTTCCACCCCCTGTTGACGTCCTCGCTCGTGAAGATAAGCTCACCCCACCTGTTGTATATTTCAAGCCTGTATTGTTCGACCCCCTCTGCCACGGGTCTGAAAATCCGGGGATCCGGCTCATCCCGGTCATAGTATTCATCGGCAGGGTTATCGGGGAAAACAGTTATGGCATTGGGGAAGCTGAGCCTGCCCCTCCCGTCGACAACGACAGGAATTTCGTGGGTCAGGGTATCATAACAACCGTCAGCACTCTCAGCCATCAGCGTAATATAATAGGTTCCCACTTCCATGTACTCATGGACAGGCTGGAATTCGGCACTTGTGCTGCCGTCACCAAAATCCCATACATACTGTTCACCAAGGCGGGTGGTATTGAAAAACTTCACCGGTGTGCCCGCTTCGGTCTGACTTCTTACCCATACATAATCCGGGGCAAAAGTGAAGTCGGCCTCCGGCTGCGGATATACGGTAATCTTGAAATAATCCCAGCTGCTGCCGCCATCACCCTCCACGTAAAGCCTGGCAATGAAAACCCCGGCAGAATCATAGGTGAAGTCATCCGGAACCATTTCGGCCGAACCCTGGTTTTTGAAACCAAAATCCCACCGGTAGCTTTCAGGGTACACATATTTTGCCGTTGATGAAAAGCTTACCTGCAAAGGCACGCAGCCGCTGATGTCATTGCCGAGTTCGACCAGGGGCGGGGGAGGGTTGATTATAATGTAATGCAGGGTTGTGTCGGCGCACTGTGGATTGGCAGCATTGGTGGCTATAAGCCTCACCGGGATCCGGCTCTCATCATCGGGATCACCCCATATTGAATAATCCCTCAGGAATGCCGGATCATCTTCCGAAGAGGCGGTTCCGTCGCCAAAATCCCATTGATAGTCCCACGCAGGTTGATTTTCAGTGGTATTGTATATTCTTACTGTGGTTACATCATCGGTAATATCAAAATCCTGCACCTGGGGTTCCGGCAGGAACTCAGCCACCGGGTTGGGGTGAACCGTCACCTGCCTTATGCTGTCATCAAAGCAGCCATTTATGGAAACCGCCCTGAAATGCACCTCAAAAACCTTGTCTGCGCCTGTGCTGTTCACAAACCGGTAATCCTGGTCTTCCGAGTTGCTTATCACCTTGCCGTCAACGTACCAGTAGTATTCATTCTCATTGAGGGCATCGCCGTCGAAGCTCACCTCAAGGGGATTGCAGCCATCCCAGGAAGAAGCGGTAAAACCGACCTGCACGCCCGGGAATATGCTGACCGGCTTGACCGCCGTGTCTGAGCAGTTATCGTCGGAGGTGACCACAAGAATGATGTCCCTGTTTTCCGTTACCGGGGTGTAGTTGTAAAAGGTCCGTTCAGGATCAGCTTCGGTGGCTGTGGTGCCGTCATCAAAATCCCATTCATAAGTCAGGCCTGTTCCCTGAGAGAGGTTGCTGAAGGTTATGTCAAAGGGGGTGCAGGCGGTGGCAACGGGATAGCTGAAATCGGCAATGGGCTTTGGAAATACAGTTACAACGGATGAAGCCGAACTTGTACAGCGATATGCAGAGGTGGCTGTAAGCCGCACCGTGTAACTGGCATCATCCGTGTGGCTGTAATTCTTGAAGACGTGTACCGGATCCCCTGACAGCGAACTGGTGCCATCGCCGAAATCCCAGTCATAGCTTGTTCCCGCTTTCAGGTTGGTCTGGTTGGTGAAACTGACCGGCAACGGATGGCATCCTTCGTCAACATCCGCCGTAAATGCGGCTGTCACTTCGGGATAGATGGTGACAGTATCGGACTGGCTGTCCATGCATCCGTGCACATTCCTGACATTCAGCCGGAGGACATGCTGCTCAGGCACCTGCGACAGGTTGCGGTACACCGGAATGTCGGGACTGGAGAAATCGTGCAGCACGATTGAATCGGTGCTGTTGTATTTCCATATAAAATCGGTGATGCCACCGAAAGACAGGTTTTCCACCCTGATTTTAAATGGCGAGCAGCTGTCGAGCTGGGCCACGGTGAACGCTGCACTCACCTTTGAGAATACATCTACTGTGCGGCTTATGCTGCTGTCACAGCCGGCGGGATTGGTGACCGTCAGTGTGATCGTGTATGCCGTATCCCTGTTCGTATCGTTCCGGTAAAGTTTGGGAGGGGGACTTTCGCTGGTTGAGTATGTCCTGTCTCCAAAATCCCACAGGTAATTTAGGTCCTTGCCCTCAGACTCATTCAGGAAGCTTACCAGAGGGGGGTTGCAGCCGCCGGTGGGACTGTCAAAGGTGAAGCCGGCTGCCACACGGGGGAACAGCAGGACGGAATGCTCCGCTGAATCGGCACAACCCTGAGCACTCAGGGCTCTCATCCGTATGGTGTAACTGGCATCATTGTCAGTGTTGTTCACGTAAAGATGGTAGAGTGTGTCTGCCGCATATGTTGTATCCAGCTGCCCGTCACCGAAATCCCATGAAAATGTCGCGCCGCCCCTTGATGCGTTGACGAGCTGCACATTCAAAGGTGAGCAGTTGCTCGTGTAATCCACAGCAAACCCTGCCCGGATGAAGGGGTGCACCGTAAGATCCAGGGATGCGCTGTCAGCACAGAAATAGTCAGAGGTGGTGAGCAACCTGATGCGGTATGTCGTATCTGCCGCCGACGGGTTCAGGAATACCCGGGTGAAAGGCAGCATTGACGTATCCGAAATTGATGTTCCGTTGCCGAAATCCCATTTATGGCTCAGGTTGAAACCCTGTGACAGGTTGGTGAAAAGAATGGCGGAGGAGTCGCATATGACATTGGTGTCAATCGTGAAAAGCGACTGCACCTCAGGGTAAACAACAAGGTTTTGGGCGGCAGCCGTGTCGGTGCAGCCGAAACGGTTGGACGCGTACATCGACAGCTGCAGACTGTCCGGAACGGGTCTGGAGGTGTTGCGGTGCAACAGCCTGAAAGGTGATTCATTCAGCAGGACGAAGGAACTGTCGATCACCGTTCCGCCTGTGCCGGACAGTTTCCAGTAAAAGGTGTCAGCACCCACGGAAAGGCGGGGGTCAATGTACAATTCGGCCGGAGAGCACAGCCTGGCTGAATCCATGGTGAAAGACGACAAAATGTACGGGTGAACCCTGATGCCAACGACATCGGATGTGTCGTGGCACCCGAAAGGTGACACGGCAATCAGGCTGACGGGGTAGATGGCATCGCCGTTGCCAAAGTTATCGTAGGTATGTGAAACAACCGTATCCGTTGCGGATGAGCCGTCGCCGAAATCCCACAGGTAGGTATCCGTGTTCCCTGTCGACAGACTTCTCATGTCAACGGTCGTGGAATGGCAGACAACGGTATCTTTCCAGTCATCGAGTTCAAAGTGGGCATCGAGCCATGGATACACCCTGACCGTGTCGGTGTAGTAATCGTTGCAGCCGTCGTCGTTGGTTACCGTATACGACAGAATATAGTTGATTATGGTGTCGGTATTGTTGCCGTAAGCATGGTCCAGGTTAATGGGAGAGGATGACATCATAAGCGGTGATCCGTCACCCAGGTCGAGGATGTACCCGGTCGCACCCTGCGAGGCATCCCTCAGCTCAAGGTTGAGCGGGGCGCAGCCCTGGTCATAGTCCACCGCCATAAAGGCATTGGGAACTTCGGGAACGATGACCCATACCTGCAGGGTTGTAAAACCGTAACAGGGCTGTTCGATATCCACGGTGAACACCTGGCTGAAACCACCGTAGGGGGGACGAAGGATCGGATTCTGCACGTTCGGGTCGTCAAGGTACTCGGTCGGACTCCAGTGATAGCTGATGCCGCCTTTTGCCTTGAGCTGGATGGAGTCAGCCCCGCAGACCTGAAAGACGGTTCCCTGGTCTTCCACGCTGGCGGAAGCCTCCAGCTCGTTGTAATCTGAAAAATAGCCGTACACGCACCCTCCGCCTGTCGGCTTGCCGTTGAAAAAGCCCAGGTGAAAGACATTTTTGGAGTTGTAAATGCGGGTGACAACCCCTGACGGTATCTGGGAGTTTGTGAATCTTTTGTTGGCTTCTTTCAGCACGTACCAGTCCGACGTGCCTGCCTGCTCAAAATAGCTTGCATTCAAAAAGCGGACCGGGGGACCGCCGTTGATCGAAATATAAAAACTGTCGATGGCGTCTGCCTTCGTCATCAGGTTGAGGTAGAAGGTATCGGGCTTGGACCGGGTGAAGCTTACGGATAAGGAACCCGTACAACCGTCAATGGTGGGCAGCACCGCCTCGCCCAGCTCATGGGTGAAGCCTGCTATATGCAGGACATAGACCGGTTTGTCCGCACTGATATGCACATAATAATAAGCAGGGTTACCGGCAAGTATATCTATCGTACCCTGGGTACCGGCAGTGGCCAGATTAAAGGTGCTTGTTGAACCGTCACGCCGCGTGACCGTGACGGTGGTGTTATTCTGGGTTGCCAATACGTAGGCCTTTTCATTCTGCCCTCCCGCCAGATCGGCAATCTGGCCTTTCATTACAATATATTCAAAACCGATTACCGCCTTGTTCTGCACGTTGCGCACAGGAATATGCTGGTCACCCATGTAATCATAGGCAGTGCTTTTCTCGACAGAATCATCACCAAGGGTGACTGCAATGGGCTTGTTGGAGGTGATGTGGGTGCCGGTCAGCCTGTCGGCCGGCAGTATGCTGGGCTCGTTGTTGTCAGCCGGGTTGGGCCTGGGCACAAACATGTAGGTCTGTCCCCTGTTAAGGTTTATAGTGTAATTGGTATTGGCGGCATAGCCATAGGCTGGTTTACTGAACCGTACCGTGACCACCGTGTTGTCTTCCGTGGCCACGATGACGATCTGGCTGAAGGCGGGGTCGCCTCCCGGCTTGTCGTAGTCATGGTTGGGCCACTTGTCCTGGAACAGTGTCCAGAAGTCATATCCCAGCGCATTCTTTCCTTTCAGGGCAAAAATGGAAGGATTATTATCGGTGCGGTGAATCTCGTAATAAGCCGTTATTTCGCGGTCAGCCCTTATGAGCAGGGCGCTGTTGCTTACTGTGTTGTACAGGTTGTTGCTGAACTTGAGTATGTCAGCCTGGGTGAAGGTCACATTCTTTGTGAGCGCAACGGCAGGATCAATCACAACGGTGATGGGCGCAATCTGCGGATTGTAAGGCTGTGATATGGTAACCGTCGTGAGGCTGTTCAGATCAGTCGCAGTAAGTGTCAGAACGGCCGTCAGCGGGGGGTCGTGACTCAGCGTGGCATAGGGCACCGCAAACCAGAACAGGGTGTCAGTCTGTGCAAAAAACCTGGCGGGTAAAGCCAGGAGCAGAAAAAGGATCAGGCTGTAACGACCTTTCATTATGGCTAACGGATATATGCCTTTTACGTTAAAAAGCACCAAAAGTTCCGGTGCACCCGGATAATCATGAGGGCGTCTCACAGGCTTTCACATGCAACTAAAGGGAGGTGTTTTACGTAAACATTATTCAATTCATATGCCAAGGCCTTATGCGAAAAACCGCCATATTCCTGACAATCCTCATATTATGCAATGTATCCGATGCATGGGGGCAAACGATCCTCTTCTCGGAGGATTTTGAGTCAGGAGAAATGCCGCTGGACTGGAAACAGGAGTTTGTCAAGGGCTCCATAAGCTGGAGGTATGAGAACGGCGGCTATACCCTCACGCCACTGATACCAAACAGCCGCAAGCCCGTTGCAGCGCACGGGGGCTTGTACAATGCGCTGTTCCAGTACCAGAGTTCAAACAATGAAGCCACCCGGCTGGTTACCAAAAGGATTGAATCTCTTGAATTTGCCATCAAGCCGGAGCTGCATTTTTTCCGTGCCCAGTTCGACTGGAAACACGGAGCGGATTATTACCATGATTACCTGCGGGTATACTACAAAAGCAGCGCCACTTCACCCTGGACTCTCCTGAATGAATACACGACAGCCACAACGGACTGGGTTGAACAGATCATCCTGCTCCCTGAAAACGATCTGTCGGGAGACTACTACCTGGCTTTCGAAGGTATTACCAAATGGGGCTGGGGCGCCTGTGTGGACGACATTCAGATAATCGAGACCGGCATCCTGCCCAAATCTCTTGATGAGGTCACCGTTGAACAGGCCTCCGATGTTTCGTTGGCCACCGGCACCGACAACAATCCGATCCTGCGGCTGAAAATCAAGGTAAACGGCAACTCCGGAAGCCTCCCGCTCAATTCTTTGACTGTCAAATCGCTCAATACTGATGACGACGATATAAAAGCCGGGGGTGTCAGGCTATACATGACCCAGACGGCTGAATTCAACACGAACAACCCGGTTGGCAACGGTGTGAGTTTTGTATCGGGAGAGGCAGTGTTTACGGGACTGAACCACGAACTGCCAACCGGATACTCATACCTGTGGATCACCTTTGACGTGAAACCCGATGCCATGCACCGCCACCTGGTTGATGCCAGTGTGGGAGCGGGACAGCTGGTCATAAACGGGCAACCGCTGTTCACCTCCGAGCAATCCCCGGCCGGAAACCGGATGATCCTTAAATCTGTTTACAGGTGGGATTTCGAAACGGCGATGAACTGGCAGCTGACAGGAGAGTTTGAACATGGAAGTCCCATGGGACTGGGCGGTTCACAGGGAAACCCGGATCCTTCTTCAGCGTATCAGGGTTCATACGTGATCGGCACTGACCTGGGGGGACTGGGGGATTATGCCGGCGACTATGAAAAGAACCTGACGGAGGCGGCCTACACAGCCGTGTCCGACACGCTTGATTTCACATATTACAATGACCTTTCGCTTCGGTATATGCGCTACCTCAACATCGGGGTGAATGACGAGGCGTTCATTGACATAAGCACCGACGGGGGACTGACCTGGCAGAAGGTCTGGTCGAACGAAAGCATGATCCTGGATGACAACTGGAAACTGCATGAGGTCAGCATCACAAAGCAGGCTTCAAGGCACGGCAAAGTGCTTCTCCGCTTCGCCCTTGGAACGACAAACGACTACTGGCAGCTTTCAGGATGGAACATAGACGACCTGTTTATCACCGGCAACTATATCTATCACGATGTCGGCATAGCAACGGTGGCCGGTCCCCTTTCCGGATGCGGGCACACCTCATCCGAAGAAGTGAAGGTTTGGATAAAAAATTCAGGTTCAGCCGATTCGTATGGCGTGATCCCTCTCCGGTATTCCATTGACGGCAACAAAACCGTTCACCGGGACACCCTGTACCAGGTGATACCGGCAGGCGACAGCGTGTTGTTCACCTTTACGGACAAGGCCGATTTTTCCACGCCAGGCATTTACGATTTCAGGGTCGCAACGGACATGCAGAATGACGATGATACCACCAACAACGAATTGGCATTTACTTTTTTCGCCCAGTCGCTTATCACCGGAGACCATACTGAGGATTTCGAATCCGCACAGGGACTCTGGATGGCCGGACCCCTTTCCGGATCAAGCTGGGAATGGGGCACTCCCGGCTTCGGCATAGATCCGCCCTCGGGCAGCAGGCTGTGGAAGACGGGTCTTGTAAACCAGTATCCTGATAATGACTTTTCATATGTCGAAAGCGTTTGCTACAGGAATACGGACAGCCTGAGAAAGGCAGTGGGACTGAAATACTGGGTCGACGCGGAAGAAGACAGGGACGGCGCACTTATGCAGTATTCGACAGATAACGGCCTGAGCTGGCAGGTGCTTGACACTTTAATATCCGGATGGCCGTGGTACACGGATACGGTGCAAGCGCTGCAGGGAAGGGGCTGGTCAGGCAGCACAGACGGCTGGGTTGAAGGCAGGCTGATACTTCCGGAACGGATCACAAACAAACCGTTTGTCAAATTCAGGATTGTGTTTGCCAGCGATGACGCCAACCATGATGTGGGCTTTGCTTTTGACGACTTTACCATGACAACCGTGCCGGTCGACGTCGGCGTGTCGGCAATTGATTCGTTTGAAAACCGTTGCCAGTATCTGAATCCGGACTCGGTCAGCGTGAGGATCAGAAACTTCGGTATCAATCCCCTCAGACCGGGGGATACACTGGTTGCGGCATTTGACTTCAACGGAAGCACCTATGCACTCGATACGCTGAGGGTTGAACAACCGGTGGAGCCGGGAGGTGAGATGCGGCACACCTTCAGCCGTACGGTTGATGTCTCTGCCCCCGGTGTTTACAACATCACAGCCTATACGCTGGCCCGGGAGAACAAGCTGCACTTTTTCAATGCCAATGACAGCCTTTCCTTGGATTTCGAAACCTATCCGAACCCGACGGTAATTATGCTGGGTGACACGATATCCACGCAGCTGCCTGATACGGTCATTCTCAGACCTTATTACGACCTGCAGTATGCTTACTGGTGGGAATACGACGGTTCGACAAGCCATGAGTTCCATGTGCCATCCGAAGGTTTGTACCGGGTGAAGGTGACAGATGCCGGGGGCAACGGCTGCATATCATGGGATTCAAGTTACGTGGAGCTGCTTTTCAACGATGTGGGGGTTGACAGCATTGCCCTGCCAGCCAGTGCGTGTGCGCTCTCTGAAGAGGAGACCATACGGGCAGTTGTGATGAATTGCGGCACAGACAGCATTCCGGCCGGTGAAAAGATTGTCATCAAATGCCTTGTAAATGGCATCACCCTCGCCGAAGACACCTTTGTACTTCAACAAACGCTGCTGTCACAGCATTCCGTTGAATACAGTTTTTCATCCCCTGCAGACCTTTCACACGCGGGGGAATATGCAATAAAGGCATATACCGTCTTTGCCGGAGACACCATAAGAGGAAACGATACGCTTGAAAAGGGCATAGAAATTCACGGATACCCGGTTGCTGACCTGGGTCCCGACCTGGTCATCCCATCCCTTTCCTTCACCCTTGATGCGGGAGCCGGTTTTTCGGGATATATATGGAACAATGGCGATACAACCCGAAACATTGAGATTGGTGAAAGCGGCGATTACTGGGTCATTGTGTCTGACGGGCATGGTTGCACCGACAGTGATACAGTCAATGTTTTTCTCAAGATAAGGGATATCAGCATTGACAGTCTGATGAACCCGCTTTCCTCATGCCTTTCTCCGGGTGCCGAGCCCGTCACGTTCAGGCTTCTTAACACAGGCACCGATACCATACCCGGGGGCCAGGCAGTGGAGATCTCCTTTGAACTCGATGATTCGGGGCCGACACGGGAGACAGTCATGCTGCCGGAGGACCTTGTGCCAGGCGCATTTACCTCCATAAGCTTTGCGGAACAGGTGAACCTGAGCCTGCAGGGTGAATACCGCTTTACCGCTTCAGTCAGTATGACCGGGGACATGAGGAACAGCAATGATACAATAATCCGGGCAGTATACCGGTACGACGCGCCGGTGGTGGATTTCGGACTTAAACCAACCGAGTATGTTTACGACACGGCCTGTGTGCTTGATGCAGGCCTCCATCCGCATTATCTCTATGACTGGCAGGACGACTCGACAGGATACCGGTACACCGCCGTTCAAAGCGGAAAATACCATGTACGGGTGACGGACAAAAGGACGCAGTGCAGCGATGGTGATACCGTCAACCTTTTCCTGGTATACAACGACGTATCACTTCTTTCGGTGAGCCTTCCGGAAGAGGGGTGCACGGGCGACTACAGGAATGTCACGCTCAGGATTGCCAACACGGGCACAACAAATATCGGCAAAGATGTTCCGATATATGTCGATGGCCGGGTCGACGGAACAGCCGTCGTCCGTGACACCCTGGTGCGCACGGACAATTTTGCTCCGGGCACATGGATTGACCTTGTTTTGTCAGACACCATCCGCTTTGCCCAGGAGGGCGAGCATACTGTCGGCTTCAGAATTCTCTGCCGTGATGATCAGAAAATACGGAACGACAGCCTTGGTTTTGTGTTCAGCGCACTGCCACGTCCCGTCATCGATTTCGGCGACATCAACGGGATCCTCAACACAAGCCTGCCCCACCAGCTGGATGCAGGGGGGGGACAGAAGGCATACCTGTGGAACACAGGGTACAGGGGACAGATTTACACCGCCGTCGAAAGCGGCACTTACACGGTGACGGTGACGGGACAGAACGACTGCCAGTCAACCAAGACCGTTCGCATCAACCCGGGAACGGGACTGGAAGAGTATGGCGACACAGAAGCCGGTGCCGAACTGTATCCGAATCCCAACGACGGGGCCTTCGTCATCCGCATGAAGTCGGGCATGCCGGAAGAATTTAACCTCTTTATTTTCAATGCCGGGGGACAGCTGGTGGAAGAGCGCATAATTCATTCCGAAGGCGCCACCGAAGAGATAATCAACCTGCGACACCTGCCGCCGGGAACCTACAACGTTATCATCAAGGGCAAGCAAACAGGGTATCAGGGTAAAATGATCGTCCGTTGAATGAAATGTGATTTTTCTCATACCCGACAACGCCGGTTTATGATTTTTATCCTGTTCTCAGCAAGGGTTTCATAGTAATTTTACGTCTGCACTGAAAGATCCGTCTCCAAGGTAACTGTCATAATCAATGAGGTGCTGCGCAGAATAATCCTCCATTGCGATGTTCCGGGTCAATAAAATGATAGCCGGCATCCTGCCGCTGATGCCTGAAAAGCTGGTGTGGCTTTTTTCCAGTCGCTATATTGCGGGACAGAATCTCAGCGATGCACTGGATATCACCAGGCAGCTGAATGCACAGGGAATGCAGACGACCATCGACCTGCTGGGTGAATTTTTAATGACCGCCAGTAAGATTGACAGGTATAAGTCAGAATATGAACGCCTGATTGATACTTCGGCGGAAGAGCTGCTTGACAACTCTTTTTCGGTAAAGCCTACCATGTTCGGATTGCTCATTGACAGAGACCTGTGCTATCTCAACCTGCACGATATTGTTTCAAAGGCGGTTTCACATGACCGTTTTGTCAGGATTGACATGGAAGATTCACAGTGCACCGACCGGGAACTGGAACTGTTCAGAAGACTGCATGCCGAATTTCCCGGACATGTCGGCATTGTCCTCCAGGCCTGCCTCAAACGCACGATGGATGATTTGAACATGCTGGCTGCGTCGGTGCCCTACAGGGATAAACTGAATATCAGGATTTGCAAGGGTATTTATGACGAGGCACCGGCCATTGCATACAAGAAAAAGGAAGACGTCAGCCGTAACTTTTTAAAGGCACTGGAATTCATGATAGGCCATGACATGTTTGCAGCCATTGCCACGCATGATAAAAAGCTTGTTGAAGGGGCATACAGGCTGATCTCACGGTACAAAGTCAGAAACGACCGGTACGAGTTCCAGATGCTGTACGGGGTAACTCCTGAACTGCGCAGGTCTGTCGTTGAATCGGGCCACCGTATGCGTGTCTATGTTCCCTATGGTAAGGAATGGTTCAATTACTCGTTACGGCGCCTGAGGGAGAATCCACGCATGATTTCCCATATCATAAAAGCCTTATTCGTTCGCCGGTGAGCCGTGGCCTTTCATCCTTCTGATCAGCTTCACCAGTTCCATCGCCCATAGCGGGAAGGAGGATATGACCACCACCAGAATCCAGTCAGTCCACCCCAGTGCCACGGTCTTGAACACGCCCTGAAGGATGGGCAGGTATATCACCGCCATCTGGAGCACAAATGACCCCAGTGCGGCATACACCAGTTTGCTGTTTGTCAGGAACCCTATGGTGAAAATGGATTCATGCCGGCTTCTCAGGTTGAAGGAATGGAAAAGCTGGCTGCAGGCAAGCACAATAAAGCATGCGGTCCTTGCCCGCTCAATCGATTCGCCTTCAACTACGTGGACGAACCAGAAAGCCAGCAGGCTGCAGAAAGCGATGAAGGCACCCTGGAGGATAAGGGTGGTGCCTGTGCGCCCGTTGATTACGGGTTCATGGACAGGCCGTGCATGCCTTTTCATGATGTTACGGTCTATGGGGTCGACACCCAGTGCGAGTGCCGGCAGGCCATCCGTAATCAGGTTCACCCAGAGAATCTGAATGGGCAGCAAGGGCACAGGCCATCTCAGCAGGGATGCGGCCAGCATGACAAGTATCTCGCCGGCATTGCAGGAAAGCAGGTAATTGATGAACTTCTGGATGTTGTCGTAAATACCCCTGCCTTCCTCGACAGCCGCCACGATGGAAGCAAAATTATCATCAGTGATGACCATGTCGGATACCTCCTTGGTGACATCCGTGCCTGTCATTCCCATGGCAACCCCGATATCCGCCTCTTTTACCGCCGGGGCATCGTTGACGCCATCGCCGGTCATGGCCACAATCTCCCCCCTGTCACGCCATGCCTTGACGATGCGGAGCTTATGCTCCGGTGAAACGCGGGCATAAACGGCGGCTTTTTCAACCTGTGAGCTGAAGCTGACATCATCAAGACGGTCAAGCTCCTCACCGGTAAAGGCTGTTGAATCAGCATGGTAAAGGCCAAGCTCCCTGGCTATGGCCACAGCCGTGTTTTTATGATCGCCGGTTATCATTACCGAACGTATGCCGGCGCTGAGGCACTGACTCATGGCAAGCTTAACCTCGGGCCTCGGCGGATCGATCATGGCCACCAGTCCCATGAACGTCAGTTCCCTTTCTATGGAAGCCGCATCACACCTGTCGGGCAATCTGTCAAAACTCCGGTAGGCAAGGGCCAGCACCCTCATGGCATTATTCGTCATGTCAGCATTGGCATGGTTTATTTTTTCCCTGTCAGAAAGGCTGACAGGTCTGACAATGCCGTTATCTTCGATATGGGTGCAGTGAGACAGCATGATGTCGGGCGCTCCCTTGACGAAAGCGATATATGAGTCATCTTTCTTCCGCATGATTGTCATTTGCTTGCGCACCGAGTCAAATGGTATCTCCTCAACAAAAGAATATTGTCTTTCCATATCGTCTTTATGAATGCCGCCTTTGGCAGCCATCGTCAGCAGTGCGGCTTCGGTGGGGTCTCCAGTTATGCGGTACCCGTTTTCTTCCTGGTGGAGGTATGCCCCGTTGCACAGCACCGAACTTTCAAGCAGGCGTTCCAGTCCCCTTACCACCCCGGGTTTTACAGCCTTTCCGTCGATCAGGAAGGCGCCTTCCGGTTCATAACCTATGCCGGTGACCGAGATATGCCTGCCGGAAACGTAAAGGGCCTGCACGGTCATTTCGTTCTTCGTCAGGGTGCCGGTTTTATCGGAGCATATCACAGTCGTGCACCCGAGTGTTTCCACGGAAGGCAGTTTCCTTATCAGGCAGTTGCGCTTTACCATACGCTGCACGCCGAGTGCCAGGGCTATCGTCACCACGGCCGGAAGTCCCTCCGGGATGGCTGCAACAGCAAGGCTGACAGCAGAAAGGAAAAGATCAAGCACCTTTTCACCGCGCAGCAGGCCGAGGAGAAAAATAACACCCACCAGGGCAAAGCATATATAAACGATGAACCTGCCGAACTCCTCCAGCTTCCTTTGCAGCGGGGTTGTGCTGTCATCTATCCGCTGGATCATACCGGCAATCTTGCCCAGTTCTGTATTCATGCCGGTGCCCGTTACAAGTGCGCGAGCCTTTCCTGATACCACAGAGGTGCCCATATACAGCATGTTAGTGCGCTCCCCCAGCGGAACATCCTCATCAGGGAGGACTGACGCATTCTTGTCCACCGGAGTGGATTCACCCGTCAGACTGGCTTCATGGGCAGAAAGATTGCCGGTGGCATAAACGATGCGGCTGTCTGCCGGTATG
>JAXDCR010000138.1:0-12879 GCA_034677845.1 Bacteroidales bacterium
CAAGACTGATAATAAAGTACTGCTTAAAAACCCGGATGGTTCTTATACCCCGTTTTCTGAAACCTTGCTTGCAATTAGACTGAGTCTTGAGGCAGATACGGCAAGAATTCTTATGCTGTTCCTGGATTTTGATCCGGGCATGGACTTGCAGGCATTGCATTCAGTCGTGCAGGCATCGGGATTAGGCCGGTTTCTGTTTGAACATAACCCTGATGATAACTGGCCTGTGTTGAGTGATATGGTCCGGTCCGGACACCGCCTGGTGGTGTTCGGCATGAAGGAAATCTCCGGCAGTCTCCCCTGGCTGCTTGATATTGTTAACTATGCATTCGACAATTCCCGGATCACGGGTTCGGTGGCTTTCAACAGGGTAATTGGGAGCAATCTGACCAATACGCTTTTATTTTTTAATGAATACAACACCAGGATCACGAAGGAACTGAACATTTTTTCGGAGATGGATGCATTTGGTGATCCGTTTTTCATGCAAGCCTTCACCGATGTTTGGAAGCAAACGGGCAAAACACCCAACTTTATAATGGTAGACCGGTACTACTCCATGCTTTACACCAGACTTCTTGCCTATTTCCGGGGACTAAAAACGGTCAGCGGGTTCGTGACCAGGGATGACGGCATTTTCAGCGACATATACTGGGAAGGTTTGAACTGTTCTACTTATGGTAAATACTGCTTCCCGCTCCTGCCTGGTTCCAGACTTGAACTGTCACCCGGCAGTCCCGGCTACAGGTTCATCCCTGAAGCCGTCGAAATCACCGAGACCACGGAAGATGTTACGGTTAATTTTACATCAAAGCCGCTTAAAATTACCAGAAATCTTGAATGCTATTTTCCGCTGGATCATGATACAAGAAACAGGGCAGAAGGAAAAAAGAAAACTGCACCGGTAAATGTCACTTTCATGGCCGACATATACCGCGGCTATGTGGCTTCATTCGACTCAGGCAGCCGGATCAACCTGTCCAGGGCGGAAGATTACAGGATGACGGACAACAGCTTTACCATAACAGTCTGGCTTAAAATTCCGGAATACATGCCCGGCAAATTTGATTATTGCGTTCTGGGATCCAGAATCAATACCTATCAGCAGGGCATACATCTTATGGTGAGAAACCAAAGACCTTACCTGGGCTTTTACGGCAATGACCTGAAAGGTGAAACGCGTATCGAACCGGGACGCTGGTACCACCTGGCATGGAGATATGATAAGCTGACCGGAGAGCAGACCATCTTTGTCAACGGCAAGCTGGATGCCTTTGTCCGGGGCCGGCCGGCTTTCATGGGCACAGACAGTCTGTACGTTGGCATCGCCGGTTTCGACAAGGGCGCCTATATGCTGGGAGAACTCGACGATTTATGCATATGGTCCCGAGCCTTAAGCCAGGAGGAAATACGTGGACTGAGCGAGCAGATCACAGATCCCGGTGCACATTTATCCATCTTGTCCGGAATGCCTGTTGCAGCCTGGATTTTTGGAGGAGCAGCCATCACAGCTTTCATTGCCTTTCTGGTTCTGAAAGGCCGCCGCAAGAAGAAGCAGGAATGGAAAAAGCCTGCAGGGAAACAAAAAACAACTTCCGTGAAACCCCTGGCGGAAGCATGGAGAAAAAACCACATCAAGCTGTTTGGTGACTTCCAGGTTTATGATCGGGATGGTAAGGACATCACTGAAAAATTCACGCCAAAGCTGAAGCAATTGTTTCTTGTTCTTCTGCTTTACTCTCAGGGAGATAAAAAAGGTATCACTGCCGAAGATATTTCGACATTGTTATGGAAAGACTATCCTGCATCCAACAGAAAAAACATAAGGGGTGTGGCCATCCTGAAACTGAGGACTATTCTCAGCGCATTGGAGTCAGTGGAACTTGTCTTTCACATGGGCATGTGGTCAATGAAATTATCGGGTTCGGTTTACTGCGATTATGTTGATTGCCTCAGGTTGCTGAATGAAGTAAAAGCCATTGATGATACCAGCTTTCTGAAACTATTTCAGATCGTCAGGGAAGGTGAGATTTTCAAAGGGGAATCATTTGAATGGCTTGATGATTTCAAGGGATTCGTCAGCAACAGCATTCTGGATATTTTGCAGAAACAGATTGAAATGCTCAGTGTCGCGACCGACAGTGAAATGATTTTACAACTGTCTGATCTTATCATTTTATATGATCCCGTTAATGAAACTGCACTGGCCAAAAAACTGAAAGTTCTTGTCAGGCAGAATAACAACAAACTGGCCCGGTTTACATTTGAACGGTTCTGTAACCTGTACCAGGAAATGTACGGAGAAAAGTACACAAAAACTTTTACCGAACTTATCTCGTAATTTTTTCTGATTTTTCTTCTTCTCTTCAAATTGTTGATATATAATATTTTCCGTAAGTAAGTTGCTTTTATAATCTGTAAGTAATCCTGAAATAATCGGCCCTTAAAGAATTATTAGGGCGTAAGTAACCCTCTGCGATTATTTTTGAATCCTATAGGATGCCTTGCCAGGATAAATCATTTTATTGATTTTTGGTTTGATACCTGCAAATTACATTGAATTTGATTCGTTAACCGGCTTTTCATTTTCTTATCAACTCATAAACCTTAACTAAACTAATAAATCAAACATGAATAGTAAAAATGATCAGAAAGGCATGAGCCGCAGAAAATTCATTGCTTCGACGGCTGCTGCCGGAGCTGCTTTCACAATTGTTCCAAAACGCGTACTGGGTTTTGGACAGCCGGCCCCAAGCGATAAAATTGTTATGGCGCATATCGGATGCGGCATTCAGGGATTTGCCGAGCTCCCCCCACTGCTTGCCAGTGCAGATCTTCAGTTTGTGGCCGTATGCGACCCGGAAACTGACTCAAGAAGTCACCTTGAATTTGGCAACGGAGCCAACACCCCATCCATGGTGGCAAATAACATCAGAAACCTGCTGAAGAACCCAAAGTGGAGGGAAGCCATTAATTACGTACCTGGCGGTCGCAATGTAATGAAAGAGGTGATAGATACCTACTATGCACAGGACAGGGCGGTGGATAAATTCAAATCAGTCACCGCCTACAACGATTTCAGGGAACTCCTTGACAAAGAAGATATCGACGCAGTAAAGATCATGACGCCTGATCACCTGCATGCCACCATTGCCATTGCAGCCATGAAAAAGGGCAAACATGTGATCGTTCACAAACCTCTGGCCAACAGGTTATATGAGTCGGACCTTGTAATAAGGACCGCCAGGGAAAAAAACGTGGCCACCTATTTCATGCCATACAACAGTTACCGGTCAAGTGAAAGTATTAAAGCTATGGTTGACAGCGGTGCCATCGGAACTTTAAAGGAAATACACGAATGGTCAAGCCGGCCCATGTGGCAGCAGTTCCTTGAAATACCGACAGAACATAAACCCATACCTGCCGGCTTTGACTGGCAGATGTGGCTGGGACCCTGCACCGACCGCGAGTATCATCCGGCCTATACTCATACGCTGTTCAGAGGGTGGTATGATTTTGGCGGAGGTGCCTTTGCGGATATGGGACATTACAGCATGTGGACAGTCTGCGACGCTTTTGACCTGGACGTGCCGGCCTGGGCTGAAGGTTTTGGCAGCAAAGCCTGCAGGACGGTCAATTTTGCCACAGGTGGCATTACAAATGACTTTGCCTTTCCGCTGGCATCAACCATGCGAATCCATTACAACGCAAAAGGGAAAAGGGGGCCGGTTGACGTGTTCTGGTATGACGGCGGAATGAGGCCAGCTCATATACCTGAACTGGAAGAGGATAACAAACTTATGAGCAATATGGGAGGAGTACTGTATGTCGGTACAAAGGGCAAAATACTTGACGGAAGGCTGATACCGGAAAGCAAAATGAAAGCCTATATGGGGAAAGACTACACTCCGCCATCCGCACAGGCATTTCCGGGTGCCCCTGCCGGATTTGCCCCGGGCGGTGCTGCTCCCGGTGGAATGCCCCAGGGTGCCGCTCCGGGCGGTGCTGCTCCGGCTGGCATGCCTGCTGGCGCTGCTCCCGGCGCAATGCCACAGGGAGGTGCTCCCGGCGCTGCTCCTGCCGCTGCTTCAGGAGGAGCCGGTGCTGCCAGGCCTCAGGGAATGCCTCAGCAAGGCCTGCCTCCGAATTTCGACCAGTGGATTGCAGCCTGCCGTGGCGGTTCAAAAAACAATCCTGCCAACTTCCCTTCAGCCGAAGCAGTATCCACGATGATCAACCTTGGAATTGTAGGCCTGCGTGCCGGTACAAGGGTGGTTTTTGATCCGGTGACAAGGCAGATCACGAACAAACCTGAGTTCAACAGACTCCTGACGAGGGAATACAGAAAGGGTTGGGAGCTATAGTATATATGGAACGACAGACTGGTAGTCTGATCTCTCTCAGTTATGCTTTTGGGGTGTCGGTTCGTTCATGCCAATTTGTTTGAACTTGATGTACGTTAGTTGGGAGGGTGCTCTCCGGAGCACCCGTTTTTAATTTATCTACTAATAATATACAGAACAAAAATAGATCAGTTAATTTTGGAACAGATTTTAAACCAAACATGAAATGAAAAGAATCACCATTTTTATTGTTGCCATCACGGCAATATTGTTTGTCGGGTGCACCGGCAAATATGAACAACCTGTGCTTGAAGCGAGGAAAGCGCAGATCATCACCAAAGGCAAATACCAGTTCAAGGACCTGAACAAGAACGGGGAACTGGATCCGTATGAGGACTGGCGTCTGCCTGTCAGTGAAAGGATCGACAACCTGGTCAGTCTGATGACCCTGGAGGAGAAAGTGGGACTGATGTTTCATCCCAACATTGCTGTCACGGCTGACGGTGTGGTGAAGTATGACCTTACGGATGAAGAAAAAGCAGCGATGGCCGGTGCCGGCACTGAAGGATATGCCGGTCCCGTTGGCCCCGGCGGGCAGCAGCCTGCAGGGGGCGGAATGGCCATGGGTCAGATGCGCAGGACAGCCACGGCAAAATCCTATATCGAGGAGAAGAACTTCCGCAGCATCCTGAACAACGGGGTGGCACCTCCTGAAATATTTGCCACCTGGTCAAACGGCATGCAGGAAGTTGCCGAAGGCACGCGCCTTGGCATTCCGATCATGTTCTCAACCGATCCGCGACACGGTGCCACCCTTGGCGCTCATGTAAGCGGGGAGCAGTATTTTTCGCAGTGGCCGAGCAAGGAAGGTCAGGTGGGTATCACCTCATCGCGCGATACAGCTCTGCTGCGGAAGTTCGGTGAAGTGGTTGCCGAGGAATACAGGGCAGTGGGTCTTCACATGATCCTGGGTCCCCAGATCGACCTGATGACGGAACCCAGATGGGGTCGCAACATGGGTGCTTTTTCTGAAGATGCCGACCTTACAGCCGAAATGCTTGCAGCATTCATGGACGGAGCACAGGGTGCCAATGTGGGGCCGGACAAAATCCTGGTCCACCTGAAACACTGGCCGGGCGCGGGTCCCCATGATGACGGCTCAGGTGAATGGCTGGTGTACCCGGGAAACAATCTGGACTACCAGCTTATCCCCTGGAAAAAAGGTATTGAAAAAGGAGCTCTGGCTGCCATGGGTTACTATAGCGGCACCTATTATGACACGCTCAACGTGAATTACTCCTATCATATGTCCACTGAGGTGCTTTACAATGAGCTTGGTTTTAAAGGCGCCATTTGCACCGACTGGGGCGTGGTAAGCCGCGGTCCCCTGAATCCCAGGCTGCAGGGCAAGACCACCCTGAAGGACAACATGGAGATGATTATCAACGCCGGGGTTGACCAGATGGGGAGTGAAACGGAAAACCAGCTTGTCATAGAGCTGGTTAAGGAAGGAAGGGTAACGGAAGAAAGAATCAATACGGCAGCCAGGCACATTCTTCAATGGCATTTTCTGCTCGGTCTTTTTGAAGATCCGTATGTCGATCCACAGGCCGCTGCACAGATAGTAAGAAGTGAGAAGAATCAGGCGCTCGGTTACCAGGCCCAGCTGGAGTCGATAGTTCTGCTTACCAATGATGGCACCCTTCCCGCTGCATCAGGCATTAAGCTTTATGTCGAGGGTGTCGACAAAGAAATGGCAGCGCCTTATGCCACCCTTGTCGACAATCCAAAGGATGCTGACCTGATCCTTGTCAGGACCTCCACAGAGGAGGAAAGAGCCTTTGGCGGTTTCGGAGGGGGGCAGGCGCCCGGTGCCGGTGCCGCACCTGGCGGCGCAGGGGCTGCCGCACGCCCTGCCGGGGCACAGGCCCCCGGGGCTGCTGCAGGTGCTCCGCGACCGGCAGCAAACCAGGCGGCAGCCATGGCGAATCCCTTTGCCGCCCGTGAGATCAATATTGATTTCCCCAAGGCGAAATGGGATAACATCAAAAAGCTTGCCGCAACCGGCAAACCGGTGGTCGTGGCTTTCAATCCCTCGGGTTCAAGCTGTGTGCTGCCGGCTGATCTTAAAGAGGTCACGAAAGCCTCAATCATGATCTTTGACGCCCTTGACAATGCCTTGCTGGATGTTGTCTTTGGCAAGTTCAATCCGGTCGGAAAGCTGTCGTTTGAAATACCTTCCTCCATGGAGGCAGTTAAGAAACAGCTTGAAGACGTACCGTATGATTCTGAAAATCCCGCGTTCGCCTTCGGACACGGATTGTCCTATTGATATACCAGATGTTGGGTGATTGATGATTTGCCGGGCAGGCGCAAGTACCTGAAAAAAGTACCGTCCTGCCTGGCTTATCGTTTTCTGATCCTCTGGCCTTCCACTTTAATGAATCAACAACAGTTGTACAACGCTTGTGCAGAGAATTTTGTTGCGACAGCCTATCCTAATTACAAACGGATTATTTTATAACAGCCTGTATCACAAATTCATATTTGTATTCACCCGGGTATAACATATATTTGTCGAGGGGCTTCGCACCCCAGCTGTTGTCACCTCCCACGCCCATCTGGCTGTAATCGATGCACCATTCGATGTAATCGCGAAGAACAACATCCGTGATGTGGCGCTGATCCTTCTTATCGCCGTCGTCCAGGTCTTCCATGGAGTTGGCAAGAGCGGAGGTGCAGAAGACCGGGTTGCCGCTGATGCGCAATCCGTTGCCGACGTTGTCCGTTAGATCGAACCATCGCACATCGGTATGGTAATTGTTTTCCTGGGGGCGCACGTACAGGAAGTACTGATCCTGCACCCTGCCGGTGTATAATGATACCAGCGCGGAGGTCTTTCGGTCGGGATAATTCTCCCAGGGACCGCGGCCAAAGTAACTCATATTTGAATAAACAGAGTCAAGCCGCATCCGCATGCCGATCCTGGGGATTTCAGGAAGCGAACGGTCGGAGGTGTAAAAAAGATTGCTGACCTTTATACTGCCATCGCCTGACACCGTGTAGGTCGATTGCCATTTGCCTCTGACGGAGGGAAGGTCGTACAGGGCGGTCACTTCCACCTGATCCGGCGCCGGTTGGCGAACTTTAAACGAGACCATCTGCATGCTGTCGGCCGCATATTTCCATACCCGCAGACGGGTGGGCATGTTGTTTCCGTAATCGTTGTCTATCGGGGCTCGCCAGAAATTGGGTCTGAGGGCACTGCGCATCATTTCCCTGTCCCCGTTCCTGTATGAACTCAGCCAGCCTGCCCTGTCGAAGGTTGCCGAGAATGTGCTGCCGGTGATCGTCGTCCCGTCAGGGCCTGTCGCGTATGCCAGGACGCTTTTTATTGCCGGAGGCTGCAACACGGCTGCAGACACGGGGATTTTGTACTGCTCGTATGCGATGATGTGCTGCGCCGGTATCAGGTCCTTTTCCTGCCGTTGCCTTACCCTGAAAATGATGAAATACTCGCATCCGGGTCTGACGGCCAGCCTGCTCAGGTCAACCTCGATGACTCTGGATTCACCCGGGGCGATGTTAAGCTGGGCCAGCTTGTAGGTCTGCACCTGCCGTCCTTTTCTGCCGGCACTGCCCGCCACCTGAGGGGCAGCATCACCCACCACATTCAGCGAGGTAAGGATGCCGTCAAGGACAGGAATACCGTTTTCTTCGACCGTATATTCAAAATCATAGTTGCCGGTGCCGGTGAAAATAAATCCGTTGCTGACCTCAAACCTGCCTGCGGCCGGATCAATGCCTGTGAACCGGATATTCTGGTACACCTTTTTGACTTCGTACAGTGCAGGGTGCGGCCTGCGGTCGGGCGACACCAGCCCGTTGCTGCAGAAATTGTTGTCGCTTGGCACGCCGGGGGGGCCGAAATCCCCTCCGTACGCCCAGTATTTCTGTCCCTTCTCATCATACCGGGCAATGCCCTGGTCAACCCAGTCCCATATAAATCCCCCCTGCAGCACCGGATAGCGCATGATGACATCCCAATAGTCCTGGAAATCGCCGGTGCTGTTCCCCATTGAATGGGCGTACTCGCACTGGATGAGGGGGCGGTCGCTGTACTGCAGGGCGTATGCCTCCATGCGCGTGGCAGTCATGTACATGGGGCAGACGATATCGGTGTTGAAAGCCTGTCCCGCCCTCTCGTACTGTACGGGACGGGTGATATCGCGTTGTTTGATCCACTTGTAGGTGGCCTCAAAGTTGCTGCCGTTGCCTGCCTCGTTGCCGAGCGACCAGATGATGACCGAGGGATGGTTCTTGTCCCTTTCCACCATACGGACGGTGCGGTCCATGTGTGCGTTCAGCCATTCGGGCTTATTGGCCAGGGTTTTGTCTGCACTGTACCCCATGCCGTGCGATTCAATGTTGGCTTCATCGACCAGGTAAATGCCGTAACGGTCGCACAGCTCGTACCAGAGCGGATGATCGGGGTAGTGGCAGGTGCGCACCGCGTTAATATTATTCTGCTTCAACAGCCTGATATCCTGCATCATGCCTTCCTCGCTGATGACATGACCCGTTGTCTCATCATGTTCATGCCGGTTCACCCCTTTGATATAAATGGGTTTGCCGTTTACGCACAGTTGTCCCCTTATAATCTCCACCTCCCTGAAGCCGATTCCGGAGGCCAGGGCTTCCGTTTCCCTTCCGCTGCCGTCTTTCAGGATGATCCGGAGCTGATAGAGATCGGGACTTTCGGCGGACCATTTTAGGGGCGCCGGGATAAATGCCGTGAACGCCAGCTGAAGCTTTTCTTTCAACGACATGGAGGCTTCTTTGGTGCTGGAGTAGACAAGCTGACCCCTCTGGTCGAGCAGCCGGATCTCGACCTGATGATTGCCTGAAAGTGAGGCGCTTTCATGGTTCTTCAGATCAACCGTCACACTAAGGTTCGCATCATTGTAATTGTTGACAAGATCCGTACGGACGTAATAATCGTAAATATGTACCTTCGGGGTTGCATACAGGAACACCTCCCTCTCGATGCCGCTCAGCCGGAAGAAATCCTGGTCCTCCAGGTATGAGCCGTCGCTCCAGCGGTAGACTTCCACGGCCAGGTTGTTGGTGCCGCTCCTCAGGTACGGGGTCACGTCAAATTCAACCGGTGTCTTGGAGTCCTCGCTGTACCCCAGCTTCTGCCCGTTCAGCCAGTAGTAGGCAGCTGAATTGACCCCCCCGAAGTGCAGTACCATGCGCATACCCTGCCACTCCTTTGGAACCGTGAATGATGTCCGGTATGATCCGACGGGGTTGTAATCCTTTGGAATGAACGGCGGATCCGCTTTGAACGGATACTGTATGTTGACGTAAATCGGATAATCGTAACCCTGCATCTGCCAGTCGGAAGGCACGGGAATGTCTTTCCAGCCGGACAGGTCAAAATCCTCCCGGTAAAAATCCACCGGCCTCCTGTCCGGCGTTGGTGACCACCAAAATTTCCAGCTGCCGTCAAGGCTTTTGTACCGCGGTGATTCCCGCTGTCTTTTCCCTGACAGGGAAGCCGCATCCGGAAATGGTATAAACCAGGCATGGGGTTCAAGGTTGTTCACCCCGGTTATGGCCGGATCCTCGAGTTCGGTGCCTGCACCCTGTGCCACAACTGTCTGGGGGTCCATCAGGGCCGCGGCTAAAATCAGGCAAAGGGATAAATTAAAGTTCATGTGATTGTATTTGAAAATCCTACGGCGCAAATAAAGTTAAAGCATCCCGCACAATCCGGCAAGGTATTTTCTGATCTTTTGTTTAATTTTCAGCTTTAAAGTACCGGTCAGAATTTAGAAAACAGGCAAGAAACATATTACCATGGAAAAGATAGATAACCTGATCCTCAGGATAAACTGCGGACAGCATCCTGCATTTGTCGGGCTGTACGGCAGCGATCCGTCAGTGCTTGCGCTGCAATCCCGCCGTTACCTGCAGATGCTTGAACAGCTGAAAGAAACGTACGGTGCAACCGGGGCAGCCCTTTTCAGCTCTCCCGGGCGAACCGAGATCGGCGGCAATCATACAGACCACAACCATGGCCGCGTGCTTGCCGGCGCGGTCAGCCTTGACAATATCGCAGCAGCAGCGGCCACCGGAAGCAACGTGGTCAGGATCACCTCATCAGGCTACCCTTCTTTTGAGGTTGACCTGCAGGCAACGGCCCCTGTCGATAAGGAAAAATATACCTCGGCAGCCCTTGTAAGAGGGATGTGCGCCCGGTTCAGTGAGATGGGATATGCAACCGGTGGCTTTGACGCATGCATCGACGGGGCGGTGCCGAGGGGATCGGGACTCAGCTCCTCGGCCTGCTTCGAGGTGCTGATAGGGGCAATCATCAGCCATCTGTTCAACGGAGGGACGGTTGACCCGCTGCAGATAGCCCTGGCGGGACAGTACGCCGAGAACAACTATTTCGGGAAGCCATGCGGACTGATGGACCAGACAACATGCGCGGCAGGGGGACTTGTGACAATTGATTTCAGGGATCCTTCAAATCCCATCGTCAAAAAAGTGAATTTCGACTTTGCAGCCACCGGCTATGCGCTTGTGATAACGGACACCGGCGGCAGCCATGCCGACCTCGTGCCTGAATATGCATCCCTGCCTTCCGAAATGAAGGCTGTTGCTGCTGAGCTGGGTGCCACCGTATTGCGTGAAGTCAGCCTTGAACAGGTGCTGGATGCAGCGCCATCGATCCGGCAGAAGGTGGGAGACCGGGCAATCCTGAGGGCTATTCATTTCCAGGGAGACAACCAGCGGGTGGTGGATCAGGTGGCAGCCCTTGAGCGCAATGATTTCAATGCCTTCCTTCAGCTGGTGATTGAATCGGGACAAAGCTCCTGTATGTATAACCAGAATATTTTTCCGGTCACGGACGTGAGGGAGCAGGGGGTGTCATTGGGACTTGCCCTCAGCGAGATGGTGCTGAAGGGCAGGGGTGCCTGGCGCGTGCACGGGGGAGGATTTGCCGGTACCATACAGGCTTTCGTGCCGCGCGAACTGCTGGGTAAATACATTGACACCCTTGAACACATGTTCGGCAGCGGGTCATGCCACGTGCTGAACATCCGTCGCCATGGAACACTCGCCGTGGCGCTGTGAAAGCTGTCATATTCTTTTTAGACATTAAAAATTCGTCATCGCGCCGGAGGCGTTTGCCAGCCAGAGCGAATTGGTATATATTTGGTTTTTTAAAAGAAATCCATCAGCCGGTGCAAGCGGAGCTGAGGAGCGAAAGCATCTGAGGTGACAAATACAGTTGGAAAAAGCATAGCAATAGTATTGGCAGTGGCCGCGCTGACCCTGCTGGGATGGTGGTTCCTGGCCGATCCCGTCAGGGGCATTGCCCTGTCACTTCCCGGGCAGGACAACCGCGGAGTCGGGTACGAGGCGCCTGCCGAGAACATAACCATCGGTGAGTATTTTGAGGCTTTTGGTGGCAGGTCAGCTGAGCTGAACGGCACCTGGCCGAGGTTCAGGGGAGGGGATTACGATAATATTTACAAGGGCACCGAAAGGCTCATCAACAGCTTTGACAAAAGCGCCTCTCCGGTGCTGTGGTCAGCGGCTCTTGGCGAAGGACATGCGGGACCGGCAATATACAGGGGCAGGGTGTATGTGATGGACTATGACGAGGAGTCCGGATCGGACATGCTCAGATGCTTCTCGCTGACAGACGGAAGTGAGATATGGCGCAGGGGTTACAGGGTGCATATCAAGAGGAACCATGGCATGTCGCGCACCATCCCGGCAGTCACTGAGGATTATATTTTGACAATCGGTCCCCGCTGTCATGTGATGTGCGTTGACAGGGAGACGGGTGACTTCCTTTGGGGCATCGACATTGAAAAGGAATATGCATCCGAGGTGCCACTGTGGTACACGGGACAGTGCCCGCTGATCGACAACAACATGGCCATACTGGCCACCGGCGGCAGCGCCCTGATGGTGGCAGTGGACTGTGCCACAGGTGAGGCTGTCTGGCAGACCCCCAACCCCCGCAACTGGAAAATGTCACATTCCTCCGTGATGCCCTGGGTGCTGAACGGACGGAAGATGTACGTATACAGCGCCATTGGGGGCATCTGCGGCATTGCCGCCGACGGCCCGGATGCAGGCGCCGTGCTGTGGGAAACCACCGCATGGAACCATGACGTGGTGGCTCCTTCTCCGGTCTGCATGCCCGACGGACGGATATTCATGACTGCCGGGTATGGAACCGGAAGCATGGTGCTGCAGGTGACGGAATCTGACGGCCGTTATTCAGTGACGGTCCTGCAGGAATACAAACCGTCGGAGGGACTGGCATGCGAGCAGCAAACGCCGGTCTACAGCGGTGGCCTGCTATACGGAATCATGCCGAAAGACGGGGGGACTTTAAGAAACCAGCTTGTATGCGTATCCCCTGATGACTGCAAAAAGGTCATCTGGTCCAGCGGGGCAGAAACCCGCTTCGGAATGGGACCCTACATCCTTGCCGATGATAAGC
>JAXDCR010000139.1:0-3618 GCA_034677845.1 Bacteroidales bacterium
CCCGTTTTCGAGCGAGAGGAGGAACTTGCTGCCGGTAACCTCGCGGGCAGCTCCCAGAATCTGAATTTGCATGCGGTGAGTTTTTCGTATGAAATACAAACATAATCATTTTTACGGGCACATAACAGGATATATGTAACCGGCACACAAGACGAACCAAAGTTTGTCGGCAGGCTTATTAGTCTATCAATCAATATTGTAAATCACATGGGACAATATTTTTTAAAAAAAAATATTTCAATGTCCTAATTTTCATAATTTTGTAAAAAAGCCGGACAGACTGAACCAAAGACAATACAACAAACAAACTGACTATGAAAAACCCAGTAATTCTTTTGGCAACCGTCCTGCTCCTTGCCGGAGGTTGCAAGTATTTCAGGAAATCATCGCAGAATACAATCGATACCTTAAAAGCCGATACAGCAGTATCACTGGATGAACTGATCGATTCAGCCTCTCTGTACGATGCAATTGACAATTACAGAGCTGAGGCTGCCGCAGCCATCAGCACTCCTCCTGCTGCTCCTCCTGCTGTCTCACCGGCCAACCCTTCCTATGTTTCGTCTTCCTCAAACCGGTATTACATGATTGTCGGCAGTTACACGGTCACGGCTAATGCGGAGCGAATGGCAGGTGACCTGAGGGCAAAAGGTTATGATGCCACCATCCTGCCCGGAAGGGACAATATACAGATGGTATCGGCCCGTTCCTATGCCACCTATCAGGAAAGCATCAACGACATCGCGCGCTTCCGTGAAGAGGTATCACCGGAAGCCTGGATTTATGTAAGAAGGTAAATCAGGAATTTCCTGTCATGATGAACAGGGGCTGGAATTCAAAGCTCTTATAGTGGGGTCTGTATCGCTCCACATTGTAATGTCGTTTCACGTCAACAACTTTTGTAGTGCTGGTCACCACGTCAATCGGTGCATTATCGTATCGGCCGTTCCTTAGTACGACAAGCCTTCCGTGTATGCCCTTCAGGATCAGGTCCAATGCCAGATTGCCATACGCCATGGGCACTATCGAATCAATGGCATCCGGATCGCCACCCCGGACAAGATAGCCCAACTGCTGGTATATTGTGTTGATCTTTTTGTTGTTGTTGAATCTGGGAGAGATCTCCCTTATCTTTTCCGAAACAAGAGCACCTATGCCGCCGCGAACGGCATGTCCATAACCGTCCTGATCAGAAGGTTTTACGGAAGGCATGTCGGTGCCGGTCATAAATGCTCCTTCCGAAACCAGTACGACCGCATAATGGCTTGGATTCTTGGCCCTGTCCTCCACAAGCAAACTGGTCAGCAGTTCGGGATCGAATCGGTATTCAGGGATCACGCAACGGTTAGCGGCACCGGCCATGGTGGGAAGCATGGCCGTAAAACCCGCATAGCGGCCGAAAACCTCAATGACAAGGATTCGTTCGTGCGAGCCGGCTGAAGTTCTCAGTGTGTTTGACATCTGAATGGTACGGGTTACACAGGTACTGAATCCGATGCAATAGTCTGTGCCAGGCACGTCATTGTCCATGGTCTTTGGAATGGCCAGCACCTTGACGCCTTCGGAATAAAGCCTGACGGCGTAACCGAGGGTATCATCCCCGCCGATAGGGATTAAATATTCTATCCCAAGGTACTCGAGATTGCGTATAACCTCTTTGGTGAGATCGTTCACCTCCTCCGTATATCTTGAGGCAAGGTGAAGCGGTATCTGACTTCTTTGCACCAGGCTGGGCCTTGTACGGGAGGTGTGAAGAAATGTGCCTCCGGTGCGTCCGGCTTTTCTTACAACTTCTTCGGTAAGAATCATATAGCGGTCACTGTTGTCAGCCTTACGGTCTCTTTCCAGTTCCATGATGCCGGCCCAGCCTCTTTTCAGACCGATAACCCGGTACCCTTCACGCAATGCCCTTATGGTAATGGCTCTGATGGCCGGATTAAGGCCCGGCACATCACCACCTCCGGTCAGGATTGCTATCGAACCTTTCCTGGGATTTTTTTGCACCATTGTCTGAAGGACTGCGTTTGCGTCAGCAACGGATATACTTACATAAAGGTAATTTATTTTTGCACATCAGTCAACCTGAAATCACCTTACCACCCGAGGATCTTTTTGAAATCATATTCCTCCGGTTCAGGCAAATATGCCCTGGCTGCCTTGTAATCGTTTTTGGTGATATAATGCAGGTTGTTTTCAAAGACGAGCCTGACGCGCTCAGAATCCATGTTGACCAGTCTGGGTCTCACTTTTCCGTTTTCGTCCTCCACATCTTTAAGGTACAAAGGTAAAATGTCTCCTTGGGGTGTCATGGTCACCATGCAGCCGGAAATGCCTTCCTGGTATAATTTCATTATACCGGTACCCAGCACTGTGGCATAGGCCAGGTCATAAGCTATGGGACGGATGCAACGCAGCTCATATCCTATTTCGTTTGGCCTGCTTTTGACAACAAGGTTGAGTTTTTTAAGTTTCCTCTGGACCAGCATGTTGAAAATGTGCGCCTTGCTGACGTTTCCCAGTTCCGGATGCCCATGTTCGTCATACGTAAAGTTGACTCCGGTGCCTTCAATTTCCTCATCGCTCATAAAGTGGAACACCCCCTCGCTGATGATGGCAACTCCGTAGGATATCCCGAGAAGCTTGCGTTTAACCATGGAGGAAATGATCATTTTGGTTATGGCCTCAAAGTTTACCCTGGTTTTGTTAAACATCTCAGGAATGATTATCATGGGAAAATGACATGCTGTTCCGATGCCGAACGCCAGATGTCCTGCCTCGCGACCCATGGCAGAGACTATGAACCAGTTGCCGCTGGTGCGCGCATCTTCGTAGAGGGTGGTGCCGATGCGTACCCCTTCCTCCTTGGCAGAATGATAACCAAATGTCGGGGTCCCCTCAGGCAGCGGCAGGTCATTGTCAATTGTCTTTGGAACATGAATATTGGCTACTTTTAATTTATTGGCAGCCAAAAATTTGCTGAGGCGATTGGCTGTGGAGGCTGTATCGTCTCCTCCGATGGTGATCAGCAGCTTCACGTTGTTGTTTACGAAGAAATCAACGCTGAATTCTGAATCCTTGGGCTTGTAACGGCTCATCTGCAGGGCCGATCCCCCCCGGCTGTATATTGAATCAGCAAAAGTAAAACTCAGTTTCTCAAAGTTGGGCTTTGCCGTGAAAAGGGTTTTATATCCTTCATGAATGCCAAGCACTTCATAGCCTGCATTGAGGAATACCTTTACAGCAGATCCGATTACTGTATTGATCCCGGGAGCCGGTCCTCCGGCACACAAAATAGCAACTGATTCTTTCATGCGATTAATAAATCATTAATTAATAATTATAAAATAGTTTCACACCAGGTGAAACACGGAACAATCATGCTTATTGCATAAACCTTTGAATCCAGGGTTCAGGTTCAAGGTTTTATGTCAAAGTACTGGTTAATGGCCTCATACGGGCATGCAAAGATGCTAATATATTTGTTAAAAATGAAATTAATTTAACGTGAGTTCGACATAATTCAAAAAGATAAGACTCTAGATTGATCAATAATTTCCAAATTTAAAGAAGGTTTTTTAGGCAAATAGGAATAAGCTATCAATCCTGAGATTACATTGA
>JAXDCR010000140.1:0-5548 GCA_034677845.1 Bacteroidales bacterium
AGGAGGTACTATGATAATCTCATCCATCGCAAAAAAATTTAATCGTTGAAATTTACATTCTTATATGCTGCCAGATCCATGGCAGCCTTATAATTGACTCTTTTGCCATGCCTGTCGCCTTCGGCCCCGCAAATACGGCTGAGGCCGAAATAGGCATAAGCCTTGTATTCATTTGCATAGGCACCCATGGGCAGGGCTCTCCTCAGACCGTCCTCATATAAGTCCCTTGCCCTGCCGGGATCCCTGTATTTCTTTTCATAAATGATCCCCAGGAAAATCTGGAGTTGTGACCGCAGGTATTCATTTTTTAAGGACATGCCCTTTGTCAGGATCAGTTTTTCAGCTTCATTATACTGTTTTATGAGCAAAAGGTTCTTAAGATAAGAGGCAAAATACTGTATATTGTCAGGGTACATTTCATAAAGCTTTTTTGTGTACTGGAATGCCATGGTGAAATTGTTTTCAAAGCTTATATTGATGCCTGACAGAAAACTCAGGGCCTCGGCTTTCAGGAAAATCGCATCACTGGCCGCAAGCTGCAGTTCCAGCAGCCCCTTTTCCTTATCACCTCTCGGAAAAAGAACGGCAAGCGGCTTATAGACCGGATGAGCATCCGGATAGGCCTCCCGGTAATAGTTGTAAAGTCCCGTAAAAAAATAAAAATCACGATAGCTGTCCTTATAATCAAACGCTTTCCTTATAAGTCTGTAGGTGCTGCTGGCCAGAGGAATGACCTCCCGGCTCAGGTCATTGTCGGCATAAAACAACAGCAGCATGCCCCTGGCACCCAGGTTTGCCATGTCAAATTCAGGGTCATTCTGCGCTTCTGTCCTGTTTTCGCACAGTTCAATACAACGGAACATGTCATTTTCAAAAGTTGCGCGGGAAGCTGAAAAGGGCAGCAGTGGGTAATTATCCCAGTAAGTGATCATACCCCTTAGCAGGTAATAGATCGGGTGTCCCGGATATTTTTGTCCCAGTATTCCAACGATTTCAACGGCTTTATCAATATCAAGGTTATAGAGTTCATCGACCGCTTGGCGTATCTGGGTGACAGTAGCATTGTCGCCAAGCAGTTGTGCATGCAGTCTGGAAGGACCCGGGCAGCACAATAAAAGGATTACTGCAAAAAATATGTTGGTCCTGCCTGACACTGTGCAAAATGAACAAGGATTTGTGATTAACAGGGATATCGTTAAGATCTCACACGCTCAAACATGAAAATTAACAAAATTATCATTCGATTGATTTTTTTAATGAAAAATCATGCAAAGCCCCAAGTCAGTGCATGGCGATGGTCAGCTGCTGATTTCCTGCATGCCTGGCCTCCTGTACCCAAAATGCAGGCATCAGCTCCGTACACGGAGAGTGCTCCAGGAAGGTCGCCGGTGCAGTGCGGTCAGTATTCGGCGGGAATCTCCTTCAACTGTGAGCAGGTAAAGACGGGCCCGTCCTTACAGACGAAGTATTTGCCTATGTTACAGCGTCCGCATTTTCCGAAACCGCATTTCATCTTGTTTTCAAGGGTCGTATATATATCTGTATCCTGAAAGCCCAGCTTCTCAAGCACCGGAAATGTGTACCTTATCATGACGGGCGGTCCGCATACGACGGCAATGGTATTTACGGAAGAAGGTGCGATCCTTTCCACCACCGATGGCACAAATCCGATTTCTCCCTTCCAGCCGGGTTGTTCTCCTCCCGGGTCAACTGTTGTCACCAGCCGGATGTCAGGTCTGGCCGACCATTCTTCCAGTTCGTGTTTGTAAACAAAGTCTTCTGCGGTACGTGCTCCGTAGACAATGGTAATGTCGCCGTAGTCTTCCCTCAGGTCAAGTGTGTTCCAGATCACGGAACGCATGGGAGGCAGGGCTATGCCTCCGGCAATGAAAAGCAGGTTTTTACCCTTCCATTCTTCGATCGGAAAGGTGTTCCCGTAAGGTCCCCTGAAACCGATCAGGTCTCCCTCCTCGCAGTTTGCCAGTGCGGTCGTGACCTTTCCTGTCTGACGGAACGTGCATTCAATATATCCTTTGCGGGTGGGAGAGGATGCAATGCAGAAGGTCGACTCCCCCGTGCCGAGGACGGAATACTCACCGAACTGGCCGGTTTTAAAATCAAATGCCTTCATGTCATTCTCATTTTCAAACCTTAGCCTGAAGGTTCTGACGCCGGGAGCTTCCTGCGTGATCTTTTCGATCCGCATCAGATAAGGGATATATATGTTCCTTTCTTTCATTTCCTTTCCCATGCATAGATTGAAATAAGCTGTTCCAGTATGTTCATATCTTCAGGACATGCCCTCGAGCATCTGCCGCATCCGGTACAACCGAACACGGAAAGTCTTTCCGGCATATACACGAATTTGTGCATGACACGCTGCCTCCACCGCTGGTGCTGGTTCATACGCGGATTATGTCCCGACGTGTGCAGGGTGAACAGGGAATATCCGCACGAATCCCAGCACCGGAAACGCATCCCTTTTTTGCCGTGCTTTTCATCCTGGATGTCAAAGCAGGCACAGACGGGACAGACAAAGGCGCAGGAACCGCAACCCACACATCTCCTGGCATGTTTTTCCCACAGGTCGCTGTCGAACAATGCAGTCAGTTTGGCCCGGATTTGGTCATGGCTGAAGCGTACGGGCACGTCAGCCAGGAATTTTTCTTTATCTTCTGCCGGCTCGGGTTCAAAAAGGTCCGGGGCGAAGTCGGCAATTGCCCGTCCTTTGTCAGTGATTAATTCAGCCATGTAATCCCCGGTTCCCAGTTGTGTCAGCAATATGTCGCTGCCTTCCGTATTTCCGGGGCCCCCTCCGACTGAGGTGCAGAAGCAGTATTCATCAGCCGCGTGGCAGCTCATTCCGATGATTGTCGTTCTTTTCATCCGTTCCGCGAACAAGGTGTCGCTGATGTCCCATGTGAACAATGCCTTCAGGGATAACATTCCCCTTGCATCGCAAGGTCTTAAACCCCATAGGATCACATCAGGGATTGTGCCGGGGTCAACATCGGTGATGGAGGCCGTGCTTTTTTCAGCGGTAAATCCGAAGAGCTTTTCATAGCGTGGAAATACCACCTCCTTGGCAGATTTGACTGTCTGTAAAAAATCTGTATCCATTTCCGAAAAGCCGTGCACGACTTCAAAATTAACCGCATCACCCTTTCGTCTGGGACCGACGATTACCTTTCCGTTTGCCTGCAGCATCCCGAAGAGCTTTTCGAGGGAGTTTCCCTTGATCGTTTTATTTTCAGGGGTCATTGTCTACAGAATAAAGTTATCCTTGTCGTGAATGCTGTACACCGAGAGCACGCTGCCCTGCTCCGGTGTCTCAGGCGAACCGAAGTTACGCGCCGTCTCCCCGGCCATGAACATGTTAAGCAGGTCGAGCGGAATTCCTGCGGGACATGCTTCAGTGCAGGAACCACAATTGGTACAGCGACCGGCAAGGTGCATGGCCCGCATGATGTGCCACTCCAGATTTCCAAGTGTATGGGAGGCCACCGGTACCCACTGGGGCTGGTTGTTTTCGGCTCTGCAGCGGGTGCAATAACACAGGGGACATACAGCGCGGCAGGCATAGCAACGGAAACAGGATTCAAAGCTGGCTTTCCAGAAATCCATCCTGTCTTCGGCCCTCATGCTTTTAAGCCTTTCCAGGCGGTTATGCTGTTGCTGGTTGCCCGTATCGTCTGCCGATTGTTTCACAAATAGCCTCACCTCATCATGCGTCCTGAATTCGACCGGAACACCGTTGCCGGAAATGCCAAGCAGCACAAGGTCTTCAAAACGGATCTGGTTTTCGCGTTCAAGCTGCAGGATGCTGCGCAGGACCGGAATAGGTGCCACAATGGCAGCTCTGCCCATCCTCCTTATTTCATCCTTGGTCAGATAGACAGCCAGGTTCTGGGTGCACCGGTCGTCAAAAACCAGCCGGTCCGCACCCGCGGCATCAGTGATAAAGGCAGGCCTTCTTCTGCCTGCCGAACCTTTTTCATATCCGATCACAACCTTGACAGTGCCGGACTCCAGCAGGTGTCTTGCCTTGTTCACCAGTTCATTCATGCGTCACCTCCTTTTCAAAAATGCCGGCGATTTTTCGGTATCCGGAATAGGGACCCAGTTCACGTACTTCGTTCACCGTTTCATTGACAACATCGGCCCATTTTGATCCCTCAGCTGCAGAAACCCAGAAAAAGCGGATGCGCCGTACGTCGACCCCGATAAAATCGAGCAGCGATCTGAACAGAATCCACCTCCGCCTGGCATGGAAATTACCCGACGTATAATGACAGTCATTTGGATGACAACCAGACACGATGATGCCGTCTGCTCCTTCACCAAGTGCCTTCAGAAGCAGCATAAAATCGATCCGGCCGGTGCAGGGGAAGCGAACGATACGTACGTTGGAAGCATACCGGATCCTGCTGGTTCCTGTCAGGTCAGCACCTGCATACGTGCACCAGTTGCATACAAATGCCACTATCCTTGGTTCAAATTCAGCCATGTTTCAACATTCTTTTTTGGATATGGAACAGGTTCAATCATCATTCATCAGGGCCATTACTTCAGCATATACCTGGTCATGCGTATAACCCTGGATATCAATTGACCCGGAACGGCAGTAAGCCACGCAGGTGCCGCATCCCTGGCACAGTCCGGGATTAATTCTGGCAACGGTTTTAATCAGCACTCCATTGCGGTCTTTTATTTCCTCCTTTTCAATTGCCTGGTAGGGGCATGCCGTCATACACAGGAAGCATCCCACGCAGGTTGAATATACCGGAGGTGCGCAGCGGTTCACAAAGGCGATCAGCGGTTCCCTTGTCAGCTCATTCTTTGAGAACAGGCATGCCACCTTTGCGGCAGCCGCAGATGCCTGTGCCACGGTTTCCGGTATGTCCTTGGGCGCCTGGCAGGCTCCTGCAAGGAAAATGCCGGCGGTGTTCGTTTCGACCGGCCTTAGCTTCGGATGTGCCTCGGCAAAGAAATTGTGCTCATCGTAAGACACATGGATGCGCTGTGCCAGTTCCTCTGCACCTTTGCTGGCTATTCCGGCAGTGGCCAGAACCACCATGTCTGCCTCAATGACAAGGGGTTTTGCGCTGAGCAGCGTATCAGCCCCTTGCACGATCAGTTTGCCGTTCCTTTCATATATCCTGGAAACGCGTCCCCGGATATAGTTAACCTTGTCCTCGGTGATCGCCCTGCGTACAAATTCCTCGTACATCTTGCCGCCTGCCCTGATATCCATATAGAAAACGTATGATTTGCCGCCATGCACTTTATGCTGGTAAAGCATGGCATGTTTGGCGGTGTACATGCAGCAGATCTTGGAGCAGTATTCAATGCCTTTTGCCGGATCTCTTGAACCGGCGCATGCAATAAACACAATTGTCTGGGGAATCCTGCCGTCAGAGGGCCTTCTGATCTCACCCAGTGTCGGTCCCGAAGCAGATGCCAGCCTTTCGAACTGCAGCCCGGTGATCACATCCCTGTATCTGTCATAGCCGTACTCAGGGAAAAAGCCTGTCCTCAGCACGTTGAA
>JAXDCR010000141.1:0-6730 GCA_034677845.1 Bacteroidales bacterium
GGGAGGGTGAACAGGAAAAAGAATAAGGGCCTCGTCCGCATGCCGTGAATATATCAGGCATAATCATCATTGCAGAAAGGGAAGGATTGAAATTCACTGGGGAAATTTATCCGGAGTGCTGAATGAACAATAAATTTTTATAATTTTATTAAAGCCAAATCAACATGTCGATAATGGTCGTAATAAAATTAAATTCCGAATGGCATGAAAAAATACCCTAACCTGAAAGCCCTTCTGCTGATCGTACTGGCGATCGTGGTTGTTTTAATCCTGTTAACCAGCAAAGTATTCAGGGTTATTTTGATAATTCTGGGACTGATTGTTCTAGGATTGCTGATCTGGAAGTTCATCGAAAAAAACAACGATCAGCCGGAGACTTAAAAACAGTCATTGGCAGCGGCCGCAACCATAATGAAGAATTTACCTTGCCCTGACGCTGTCAACCAGATAGGGAGAGTCACCCCTCCACATGACCGCCCCGTGTTTCTGCTTGTAATGAAGGATGACGTCCCTGCCCTGCAAGGTGTCAAGGAGGGGAACAATGCTTTTATCTGTCACTGAGAAAAAGAATTTCTCAGAGGCAATCACAATGTCCTGACGGCCGGAAACACTGCTCAGGATAAGTTCACCTTCATAGGTCTTGAAAATGTCACCCTTGCTCGAAAACTTCTGCAACAGTCCCGCCCGGTATCCCTCACTGTAAGTATAAAAATACTTCCAGTAGATAAACAGGGCCACCATGAGCACAATAAAAAAACTAATCCAGTACAGTATCCTTCTGACTTTGCGCTTTACATCAGACCACCTGGTGCTTTCAGCCTTGTCCGGAGCGATTTCTTTATTCATGTTGCGTATGGATTGAATTGTAGAAGCTGATCTGTATTTGTATAACAAATGTATGAAAAAAAAGACCTTAATTTTTACCGGAATGCAATACAAAGTGCATCGACTGGATGTAAAGCATATAACCTTGCAGGAAAAACTTGAAGAGTGCCTGAACAGCCTTCATAGCAAGGCAATCGCTGCTGTTCCCAATGCATAAAATACCTTTCACAATCCGGTATACTGGTGCCGGATGTCAAAAAACGATGCCAAGCAATACTCCCATGCCCACATTCCGGATGGCAGTCTGATCATCCACTATTCTTTGGTCCTCAGGGTTGATCTTCAGGATTCCAAGGTTGCCGCTGATCTGCATAAATATGCCACTGGGCCATTTGTATCCGGCAAATACTCCCGCACCGGCGTCAAAACGCCTGAAATAGTTCAGAGAATAAGGTTCCTCCGGCTGAACGATCTTCTTGAATTCAATGTCGGTTTCAAGGGATTCATTGCTACCTTTGATTATAGTTTTACCTTTGAGGCCGTAGCCGGCATAAGGTCCCGCGCCAAACTCAAACCAGCCTGTTCCGGCCGGCCTCTTATAGGTGGCAAACAAAGGCACTTCAAGATAATAGATTTTGTAAATATTCCGGGGTGAAACCGTTCCGTTTTCCGCACCCTTCTGGGCGATAAAGAGGCCCCCCCGCACTGACAGGTCTTGTTTAACAGGCAGGTGAATGCTGAATCCAAGTCTTAAACCGTTTATCCGGCTGTATCCCAGCTTATCCCCTTCGGCATCCTTGCCAATCATGCCCTGCAGGTTTAGACCCGCCTGAACGGCATACTCAATTAAAGGTTCCCTGGTTTCCTGCGCTGACAGAAAGAAGGCCAGGGGCAATTGCATCACTGCAAAAATTAACCATCTGATTTTCATTTTAGAAAAATTTTGATTGTCGTTTGGTTCACCTTGCTGTCAACTTTTAAAAACAGAAAAAAGACATCAGATTGCCCATCAAATTTACTAAGATTGCGCTTTTCTGAAACCATATCTTTATTATTTATAACTTTCTTCCTGTCTGACAGTCAATTCATCCATAATCAAACCCGGGCCGGCAATCAGCCTGTACGTCTTGTCTTATGACGGGAGGAAACACAGATTCCGGGGAACCTGTCAATAAATTCAAAAACCGTGTCACACCGAATCGACTTTTATCGTTTCTTTGCGGAATCTTTTTTTCCGGTTGAAAACAGTAAAAGCCAAATCGTCCCTGATCGGATTGCTGAAGCCGTATTCAGGAATGGTCACGTTGCTGGTACTTTTTGCCCTGGTCAGCAACGGCATTAACCTTTTCATACCTCTTATCATATCGCGCGCGATAGATGACCTGGGCAGCGGAACCCTTGTGCTGACGCGTGTGATTATAAACTTCGCCATTGCCTCCACATTGATTTTGGTATTCAGCTATCTGCAGGGAATGGTACAGACCTACACGTCTGAAAAAGCAGCAAAAGACCTGAGGGTAAGGCTCTCAGAAAGAATATCGGGACAAACCTTTTCCTGGGTCATGCATACCAATCCGGCCAAATTGCTTACCAATCTTACATCCGATGTGGATGCCGTGAAAATGTTCATTTCCCAGGCGGTTATTTCCATCATATCCTCCGTATTCATCCTGACCGGAGCATGTATCATGCTGCTGTCGATCAATTGGAAGCTTGCTGCCGCCGTACTTGTCATCGTGCCCATCATCAGCACATTATTTTTCATTATGTTCCGGAAAGTCAGGGTGCTTTTTAAAAGAGGCCGTGAAGTAATAGACTGGCTGAACCGCATAATCGATGAGAGCATCCTGGGATCGACCCTTATCCGTGTACTTAATTCGCAGCAGCAGGAATACAGGAAATTCATGAAGGCAAACACGGAATCACGTGACATTGGCCTGGCTATTCTGAGTCTTTTTGCAGCCCTGGTGCCTCTAATTACCTTCTTAAGTAACCTGGCCCTACTTACCGTACTGGCACTGGGAGGACATTTTGTCATCCAGGGGAATATGACACTGGGGGACTTTGCTGCATTCAACAGTTATATTTCCATTCTGATTTTCCCTATTCTGATCATCGGTTTTATGAGCAATGCTATAGCCTTTGCCACCGCAGCCCATAAGCGTATTCAGGTAGTGCTTGATGCACCTGATATTAAAGAGGATGGCAGTGTCAAAGCCACATTGACCGGATCTGTTTCCCTGAGTGGTGTGAATGTGTATTACGGAGATAAGCCGGCCCTGAAAGACATTGCCTTTGATATTCCCCGTGGATCGAGAACGGCAATTATCGGACCCACCGCGGCAGGTAAAACGCAATTGCTGTATCTGCTGACGGGACTCATTAAACCGGACAAGGGACAGGTATTATTTGACGGCAGGGACATTTCGGTCTATGATAAAGAAAGTTTTTACCGGCAGATCGGTTTTGTATTTCAGGATAGCGTCATTTTTAATATGAGTCTGCACGAAAACATTGCCTTCAGTGAACATATTTCGGACGAAATGCTTGAAAAAGCCATAAATACGGCAGAACTCAAAGGCTTTGTAGACAGTCTCCCGCTGAAGCTGAATACCATTGTCTCCGAGCGGGGAGCCAGTCTCTCCGGAGGCCAGCGCCAGAGGATCATGCTGGCCAGAGCCCTGGCCCTCAATCCCAGGATTCTGCTTCTCGATGATTTCACAGCAAGGGTCGACAGAAGAACTGAAAGGAAAATTCTCGAGAACATCCGTGTCAATTACCCTGATTTGACTGTAATTGCAGTCACACAGAAGATATCGACCGTTGAACATTTTGAACATATCATCCTGCTGATGGAAAGCGAGGTCATTGCAGCAGGAACACATGACGAACTGATGCAGAGCTGTCCCGAATATGTCCAGATCTACAACTCACAACGCAGCACCAGCCACTATGACCTACAATCTTAATCTGGGTTCCCAGGAGCCGGGCAAACGAAGCAAGATGCTCAGCTCACTGAAAAAGCTGCTGATCATTCTGGCCGAGGATAAAAAGGTCCTTGCATTGGCCCTTGCCATAATAATGGTCAATGCTACCATTTCCTTGCTGGCCCCTCTGATAACGGGCCATACGATAGATACCTTTGTACAGGCCGGTGATTATAAGGGTCTGATAACATTTTCAGGGATCCTCCTCGGTATGTATCTCGTTACACTCGTCACGGGTTACTTTCAAACCAAGCTGATGGGAGGGGTTGGACAGCGCGTGCTTTACAAACTGCGAAATTCTATTTTCAAAAAGATACAGGAACTTCCGGTTGCCTTTTTCAACGAAAACAAAACCGGTGATCTGATTTCGAGGATTAACAATGATACGGAAAAACTACAGCAGTTCTTTGCCCAGTCACTTATGCAGTTTGTTTCAAGCCTATTTGTCATGGCTGGTTCGGCGGTTTTCCTGCTTTCGATCAATCTTCCGCTGGGGACTGCCACCCTGTTGCCAACTATCTTCCTGTTGCTTTTTACGCGCCTGGTCACCCCGTGGGTTAAGAAAAAAAATGCTGAAAGCCTGGCAAGTACAGGCCTCCTGAGTGCTGAAATCCAGGAAAGCCTTGCCAATTTTAAAGTCGTCATAGCTTTTAACCGCCGTAATTTTTTCAGGGAACGCTTTCAAAAGGTAAACAATGAGAACTTCAGACATGCGGTGAAAGCGGGTTTGTCAAACAGCCTGTTTGCACCGGTTTATGGTTTTTTTGCCCACATTGGCCAGCTTGTTGTCCTTACCTACGGTATATACCTTGTTTCAAAAGGACGGTTTACAGTGGGTCTGCTGATCAGCTTCCTGTCATACGTGAACAGTTTCTATAACCCCCTGCGGCAGCTGGCGGCACTGTGGACAAACTTCCAGGTGGCACTGGCAGGATGGGATCGTATTGCCAGGATCCTGTCTCTTGAAACAAACCTTGCGATCATCCCGCGCAAGGCTGAATCCTGCGATGACACACTCCTATCTTTCCGCAATGTGTCTTTCAGTTATCCTAATGGCAGGGAGGTGCTGCACAGGGTGAGCTTCGAACTGGAGAAGGGCAGGACCTATGCATTTGTTGGTCCCACCGGTGGCGGCAAGACAACCACTGCATCTCTGATGGCCAGGTTATATGATCCAGTCAGAGGTGTCATTCTGCTGAACGGAATAGATATACGGTCCTTTCTACCTGAAGACAGGACAAAAAAAATCGGATTTATCCTGCAGGAACCATTCCTTTTTTCAGGCAGTGTTAAGGAAAACATCCTTTACGGCAATGATTCGCTCGCCGATATATCACATGACCAGCTGATTGAAATCATACATCAGAATGGTCTGGAAAACCTTTTACAGCGTTTTGAGGAGGGTCTTGAGACAAAGGTGTTGCATGGAGGTGAAACCATCAGCCTGGGGCAGAAACAGCTTATTGCTTTTATAAGGGCGGTGTTGCGCAAACCGGAAATACTCATACTTGACGAAGCCACCGCCAATATCGATACGGTTACCGAGCAATTGCTTGCATCTATCCTCAAGAAACTTCCTGACACAACCACCAGAGTAATTATCGCCCACCGGCTGAACACCATAGAAAATGCGGATGAGATCTTTTTCGTCAACAGCACAAGGATTATCCGTGCCGGGTCAATGGACAACGCTGTCAAGCTGCTAATGCATGAAAAAAGGGAAAGCTGAGTTTGCCCGTGGCAGTAAAGCAATAATTTAAATTCATCAATGACTGATTCCGCATCAGGAATATCCTTTTATAATATCTTTATGCCCGATTATTAACATATATGTGCATCCGGTCAACCCAATTTCTTTTCTGAGGCATGTTTTCACCCGATCAGCATTGTTCCGGTGTCTCTTCAGCTTTTCATCATGTCCGAAGTGTTTTTTCACAAATTGATAATCTGTCATTAATCCGACACACGAATGTCTGTTATCATACGAAAAGTTGAATCAAGGAAGGATCTGAAAAATTTCATTTACCTGCCTGAAAAAATTCACGCCGGCCATAAGGAATGGATCCCGCCGATATATATGGATGAATGGGAATTTTACAATCCAGGGAAGAATCATTCTTTTAAGCATTGCACGACCGTGTTATACCTTGCCTTTAAGGATGACAGGCTTGCAGGCCGTATCATGGGTATCATCAATCATTCGTACAACAAGGCACATGATGAATTGCATGCAAGGATGTTTGCATGGGACTGCTACAATGATCGCGAAGTTGCCCTGGCATTGACCGGGGCGGTTGAGAAGTGGGCTGTTGAACATGGGATGAAACGAATGGTGGGCCCGCTTGGATTTTCGGATAAGGATCCGCAGGGTCTGATGGTCGAAGGCTTCCACGAGCAAATGAACATTGCCACGAACTGCAGCCTGCCCTACATGGTTGATCTGATTGAAGCTTGCGGATACCGAAAGGAAGTTGATCTGCTGGAACTTAAAATTGCAGTGCCTACGGCAATTCCGGAAATCTATAAGACAATCAACAACCGAACCCTGCAGAAAAACAACATAACTGTTCTTGAATTCGATAGCCGCAGGAAATTGAGACCTTACATCAAACCTGTTTTTGAGCTTGTAAACATGACCTTTAATGAAATATACGGTTTCCTGCAACTGACACCTGATGAAATTGACTATCTTGTCAATCGCTACATGCTGATTATCAATCCTGAATTTGTCAAAGTTGTTCTTGATAAAAACCGGCAGGTGGTGGCATTTGCACTGGCTGTGCCGGAAATAGCCGAAGGGATCAGAAGAGCCCGGGGCAGACTTTTTCCATTCGGGGTATTCCATATCCTGTCAGCTTCCAGAAAAACCAGGATGCTGACCATGCTTCTCGGGGCCATCCGTCAGGATTACCGTAACG
>JAXDCR010000142.1:0-4443 GCA_034677845.1 Bacteroidales bacterium
CTTTCCCGGCTTAGTTCGACAAGCAGGTTCCTGAAGCGGATCCTTTCCCGCGGATCCAGTCCCGCAGTCGGTTCATCGACAACCAGAATACGCGGCAGATTAAGCAGAATCTGGGCGATGCCGATACGCTGTTTCATACCTCCCGAGTAAGAACCTATCTTATCGATACCTCTCTCGTACATATGTGTCGATTTGAGCACGTATTCAATGCGTTTTTCCCTTGTTTCCCTGTCATTGATCCCCTTCAGGATAGCCATATAGTCAAGGTATTCAAAAGCATTCATGTTTTCATAGGTGCCGAAAGCCTGAGGCAGGTAACCTATCAGGCCCTGCAATTCTTCACGGTGTTTCTGCGTATCCAGTCCGTTAATGAATATCTTGCCGTAGCTCTGCTCATACACTCCGCAGATTATGCGCATCATGGTGGTCTTTCCGGCGCCGTTGGGACCCAGCAGGCCGAACATGCCTGTGCCTATGTTGACAGACGCGCCGTTCAGGGCCCTGAAGGGTTTCTTTTGTTTTCCGATTAACGGTATCTCCTTCATGAGGCGGAAAAATCCACGGCGCAGGGTGCCGAAGCGGCCGGTAATCCTGTCAATATTGACATCTTTTCTGTACAGGTACGATGAAGTGGCATAGACGACAAGGCAGAGATACCACAACACACCGACAAAGATGACCATTCCTATGCCATCCCATTTTTTTGAAAAAAGGTATAAAAAGAACAAGGGAACGCCCCAGAAGAGTAGGTTCCAAATTGTTGTGCCGGCCCGGGCAAAAACAGAATTGCCACTTTTTTGGGCTGCATTCTCAAGCAATGCCCCGAAGGGTTTCCAGATGGCGAAGAACAAAAAGTATATGGCAAGTGACAACAGGAACATCCACAAATTGTTGTCAATGAATACAAAGGCAAAGTAAATTAAAAAGCCTGTCAGCGGCACCAGCCAGAATAAATCGGAAAAGTCACTTATCTTATCGTATTTTTTTGTTAGGCCGATACGAGCCCGTCTTTTCAGACCGCTTTTCCATTCACGTTCGAATCTTGAGTCACGGTCATAGATCTTGACAAGCTTGCTGATCCTGATGTTCAGCACGTCGTCCTCTTTAATGAGCTTTGTCTTTGCACGCCTCAGGCTTGTCATCATAAAATAGGTCACCCCCGGGATCAGGATCACGAGGAGCAGGATGTCAACCAGCTTCCAGACAAAGGTATCGACAGTCAGCATGACTAAAACAACGCCGGTGACAAACAGCACAAGGTGCAGTAGCTTGGTTTTTACCGGCAGAGATTTGATCCATGACAGCGCGTTTTCAAGTCCCGAATACAGAGTCGGCACAAATACCAGTGTAAGCACCGTGCTCATGACAAGACCCCCTATCACCGTTATGGCAAACGGCGCCCCGATCAGGGCGACGTAGCCTCCCTGTCCCATGGCCAGCGGGAACATGCATATGATTGTTGTTGCCGCGGTGATCAGTATCGGGCGAACCCTTGAAAGACCGGCAGTGATGAGTGCCCTGGACCGTCTGTATCCTTCCTTTTGCAGGCTGTTTGCATAATCGATGAGCACAACTCCGTTGTTGACGACAACCCCTACAAGGATAAGGAATCCACTGATTGTATTTGCATTGAGAAGACTGTTACCGGTAAAGATAAGGGCGAGGAGAGAACCGATGGCTGCCATGGGAATGGAAAGCAGCAGCACGAAAGGTGTGGTAACAGACTCGAAAACAGCTGCCAGGATCATCAGTATAAAGATTACGGCGGCAAATATCAGCACATACAGGTCCTGATATAGATTCTCCTCGTGTATGACCTCCAGCGCGACACCTGCGGGCAGGGCATAGGCATTTACGATCTGGTCGATTTCAAGCCGGTATACATCAAGCAGGTCCTTTGACTCCTGCGCATCCGAAACAAAGCTGTAATTCACTTCAATTTTCTTTTCCTGGTTTTCACGGGTAATCCGTGACATACCTTCACTGTAGTAAATATTGGCAAGTTCCTGCAGGTCATGATAGCCTGTGTTGTCGTTGCCGATCTGAAGGCTCTTCAGGTCGGTCATAGTTTTTTCATCCTCCTCCTCATCGGCGTATTTATCCTTAATAGTAATATCATATTCATCGTCTCCCTGCACAAACCTGGCGCTTGATGTAAATTCGCTTGAAAATGAATTCAATTCCTGCGAGATATTGTTCAGTGCCAGGCCGTAATCGGTCAGCAACAGCTGGTCAAATGCCATATGCACTTCAGGCTGGGCTGATGAAACAGTTGTGCTGACACTCTGGATTGACTCAAGGTCTTCAATGTAATATTCAAGGTCCTCGGCGACTCCCTGCATGACCTCAAAATCCTCTCCCTTGATTTCAATCGTCTCCTGGTTGGTGCCGATACCGACAAAGCTGCTGAAGCTGCTGCTCATGCCTCCTCCGCCTGTCATGCCGCCTCCCATTCCGGAACTTGATCCTGAACCGCCAACGCTGATCTGGCCCCTGCCGATCCTTCTTCCCAGTTTTTCCTCGACGGCTGCCTGGATCTCGGTCATACTTCTATCAGCGATCTTTTCATAATTATCTTTCAGGATCACGGTGATGGTAGCCTGCTCTGCCTCAACACGGGCAACCACTTCCTCTTTTTCTTCAAGATCCTCAAGCCTTGATTCAACCTCCCGTGCAACCACATCAGTGGCATCAAGGGTTGTGCCGGTCGGCATATCGATGGATATGGTGAACTGGTCCTCCTCTACCTGCGATTGTGAATTTGTCGTGGTGGAAGTGATTATGAAGATGGCCACAAAGAAAACAAGCAAGGTACCAAGGATAACTCCTGCGGGCGAACGAAGGCTTTCTTTCAGCAGTACCACATAGACCTGAAGCACGCGGTTGTTTGTTGTAATGTCCTCATACAGTATATTTCTTGCCTTGCCCTTTATGAGAAGCCAGTGTGTGCAAAGGGGGATGAAGAGAAGGGCAATGAACAGGGCCATGGTGGCTGTTGAAATCACAGATACACCGACATTATCGCCAATGAGGCGTATGTTTGAATCAGAGGAGAACAGGAAAGGTATGAACACGACCATGGTGGTCAGGGTGGCGGCAATGATTGACTTCCACACGCCTTTTGTACCCCGGCTGACCGCGTCGTCGGGGTTGGTTCCTCTTCCGGAAAGCCGGTAAATATTCTCCATTACCATTATGCTGTTATCGATCAGCATACCTATTGCCAGAGCCATTCCGATCAGGGTGTAGCTGTTGATTGTTATGTCAAAAGCCCTGAAAAAGTTAAAAGCAGAGAAAATGGTAATCGGAATGGCAAGTGCCACGAACAGAACGACTCTTATGTTCTTCAGCAACGCCCACAGGATGAACAGTGCAATGACAGCACCTATAAGTGCCAGCTGTACGATCTGGTTTATGTTTGTCTCCATGGTTTCAGCGGAGTTGGACTGAACAAGTATTTCCACATCCTGGGCTTTGAGCTGGTCATTTATCCTTTCGATCTGTTCAAGCGTGCGGTGAGAAAGGTCAATCAGGTTTGCCTGTGTGTCGTTTATCAGGGTGGCCGAAACGGCATCCTGGCCGTTCACGCGACTGTATGAGGTTACCTCCTTTACGCCGAATGAAACATCGGCCACGTCCTTAAGCAAGATTGGCCCGCTTTTCAGCACGATGTTCTCAATATCACTGACATTGTTGTATTCAGAAAGGACATGGACATAAAGCTTTCTGTCAGGCTCATGCAGGTAACCTGAGAATGTCCGGCTCTGGGCATACTGCCCCAGCGTCTGGCTGATCTGGTTCGGTGTGATGTTATAAGCATCAAGGGCATTCATATCAACAAGCACCTGAAGGGTTTTTTCCTGACCCCCGTAAACATTTACGGCAGCAATACCGTCAATGCTTTCAAGCTGGCCGACGATTTCATTGTCAACAATGTTACGGATCCGCTCAGTGCCACCGGATCCGATGATCCTTATTTCCATGAAATCGCTTGTGGTCTGCATAGCATTTGCCCTGGCAACCTGGACAGTGAAATTATCATCCAGGCTTTCACTGACCTCATTCACTATTTCCTCGAGCTTCATGTATGCCAGGTTTGTGTTGATATTATTTTTAAAGCCAACCGTGATGGTCGCCTGCCGAACGTTAATGGTCGAAGTAATATCCTCCACTCCTTCCAGAGTACCCACAGCGCCTTCCAGAGGAATGACCGCCTGGTTTTCAAAATAATCCGGTTCAACCTCCTGCCGCGCGCTGACCTGAATGTACATGGTCTGCAGTTCAGATTCCGGCATCAATTCCACCTTAAGCTGCTTATAGGAAACATAACCCAGTGCGGTCAGTCCGATAAACACCATGATAAGGAGTATTTTTCTGTGTAGGATGAGTTTCATGTGTAAATAATTTAAATTTTTAAGGTCACATGGAACCTCCATGTTTAAA